>NZ_SNUN01000039.1:0-394 GCF_012027535.1 Thermococcus sp. GR5
TTTCAACGCCCTTTTCAGGTTTATGTACGGTGTCGAGGTTCATGACCTTCTTACCGGCTACCGCGCCCTTACAAGGGAACTTTATAAGAACGTCGAACTTGAGAAACACGGTTTTGAAATTGAAACCGAACTAACCGTTGAGACAATTGCCAAGGGGTTCCGTATTGCTGAGGTTCCTATTAACTACTACAAGCGTAAAGGAAAGGCAAACCTTCATCCCATCAAGGACGGTTGGAGGATTGGGAAGACAATTATAGAGCTCATGGTGCGGTACAATCCTGGAAGGTATCTGTATCTTTTTGGAATGATTGCTCTATCACTCGGCGTTTTAAGTGGGGTGTATATTGTTACAGAATGGTCTCGTGGTGTTAGTCATTATTTACTTACTTCATTG
>NZ_SNUN01000040.1:0-393 GCF_012027535.1 Thermococcus sp. GR5
GCTATCGGGATTGAATGATAAACTATCTGCCCTTATTGAACGTGCTTTATCAAAATTGGGTGAATAGTCTTTATCATGATAAAATAAATACCATTGATTTTTAAATTGAATGATGGAATGATGATTCGTCCAACAGCCAGATGCTGACTCATCCATAATAGCTCCGGCAATTTTAAAAGGGCCAAAAGGATTATTCCCCATTGCATATTCCAATCTTTCTGTTTTATTTTCTACATGCGGATAAGTAAGATAATAAATACCATTTCTTTCAAACATATAGGGGCCTTCTTTCAAACCTTTTGTTGGCAGTTCTGCCAATGTTTTTACATCAGAATCTAATTCAACCATATTGGGTTTTAATCTGGCTGCATAAATATTGCCTTGTGCCCAGTA
>NZ_SNUN01000041.1:0-391 GCF_012027535.1 Thermococcus sp. GR5
GGGTTTTGCAGTCTGATCTTTCTTAATTCTCGGGCTTTTAACATACATATTGAACAGTTCAGATCCAACTTTCAATTTATCTTATCTTGACGCTCTCTTATCTTGGTTATATCTACTTGATTTCCTTTGCTTTTATCTCCTCATACAACAACATTCTCATTAATGTCTTTTAATATTCTCTTAACCCAATTCTTGAGTATGCTTTGTGGTTATATTTGATGATATCTAGGAACCAAATTGAATTGCGTACCTAATTGTTGGGAGCTTAATAGTTGTTGCAACAGCTTTTGGTATGAGATAGTAGACTAGTTTTATAAGGGACATCATAAATCCCTCGGGGTTATCTTTCATGTTTTCTTCTATATCCTTCAGAAGTTGACGTTCAAAATCT
>NZ_SNUN01000042.1:0-389 GCF_012027535.1 Thermococcus sp. GR5
TTTCGCTAGTTGAGAGAGTTCCTCACAAGATTTTCAGAGATAACAGTGCAAAGGAACTCCTAAGGGTGTATTCCCAGCTGCAGGAGTTCTTTACAAGCAGGGAAGAACTGGTATTCTCCGAAAGCGTTCTTCCCCTCTCTCCTGACAAAATAATTCTTGTGATGAAACCAGTTTTCAGCAATCAGATAGTTCCAATAGTGGTCGCAGATGCTGTATTGGCAAGAGCCACATCCACATCGGTACTTTCTGGAACTGGAGAACCAATTCAGAGAGTTCAGCTTGAGTTTATACTTCCATGGGTGAATAGGAGGGTAGTCACTAACCTTCAGCTCGATGAATTTGAGTTGTTAAAATCTATATGGGACAAAACTTCAACAAGAAAAATAGAG
>NZ_SNUN01000043.1:0-386 GCF_012027535.1 Thermococcus sp. GR5
GGTAAGAATTTTCACAACTTGATAACCCTTGGAGGAGCAGTAGTTTTTGAGATATTCAACCTGTCTCTCCAAGTCCTCTTTCTGGTCTCTGCTCGAAACTCTGGCATAAATGACGACTTTATCAAGAGTTTTTCCTTCAAGTAGTCTTTTGATTTCACTTTCGGGAATACGGTACTCTTTTCCAACACGATACGCTTTAATCTCGCCAGATTTAATCTTTCTAATTAGTGTTGGTTTGCTGATACCCAAGAGTTGTGATGCCTTACCTGTTCGATAGAGCCTCATACAGCACTCCTCCAAAATAAATTATGAAATGAAAATATTTAAACTTTACACTTTTAACTATTTATGAAACAGCCCATAAATTGTTTTAGCCTTATCCTTGT
>NZ_SNUN01000044.1:0-379 GCF_012027535.1 Thermococcus sp. GR5
TTCCGATCTGGGGGTGACGGGCTTGGGGATATTCATTGTGCTCGAGGGCATAGACGGCGCTGGAAAGTCAACTCAGGCAAAGCTGCTCAAGCTGTGGCTTGAGGAGAGGGGCTATGAGGTCGTTCTAACAAAGGAACCCACGGACACGCCGTTCGGAAAGCTCATCAGGAAACTAGTCTTGACCGGTGGAAGGGAAGGAATAATTGACGGGGCTAAAATAAGTCACGAGGCGGAGGCTCTGCTCTTCGCGGCGGACAGGGCCGAGCACGTTGACAAGCTCATAAAACCCGCGCTTGAATCGGGAAAGGTCGTGATTTCAGACCGCTATTTTTACTCGTCGCTCGCCTACCAGTGGGCGAGGGGACTTGACCTTGAGTGG
>NZ_SNUN01000045.1:0-371 GCF_012027535.1 Thermococcus sp. GR5
TCTGGAATCGCCAGGAGGAGGAATACTGCTGTAAAGCCGGCTCCAACTGCTAGGAATTCGAAGAAGTTGTAGTAAATCAGTGAGCCGCCAATGAGCTGGCCGTTGATCTCTGCGGGAAATACTGGTTGGTTCTGCATTATGTAGCTCCCGCTGAGGAGTGGAACTAACGCCACTAACGCTATTCCCAGGAGTCCAATAGAACGCAGAATTAACGCCCTCGTCTTGTCCAAGCCATTTTCTTCTAGGGTATATTTTGAGTATGCTGCTATTATAAGGAGCGGAGCGACCGCGAGAGCAGAGCCGCCCTGAAAGCCACCACCCGGTGTCAAGTGACCGTGCAAGGCAATAGATGCCGAAACCGCAAGGATCAT
>NZ_SNUN01000046.1:0-334 GCF_012027535.1 Thermococcus sp. GR5
AGGAGCCCTGAAGTTGTTACCTCAATCCTCTGGGACTACCGTGGCATTGACACGCTCTTCGAGACTGCAGTGTTCTTCCTCGCAATAATAGGCAGCCTGACCGTCTTCAGGCTCACCAAGGAGCAGGAGAAGGAGGTTAAAACGGAGCCAACGCAGGTGGAACCACTCCCCCTGCCGATTAGGACGGTTACAAAGGTTATCGTTGCGATGATCCTTGCGGTTTCGGCATCTATTGCCTTGCACGGTCACTTGACACCGGGTGGTGGCTTTCAGGGCGGCTCTGCTCTCGCGGTCGCTCCGCTCCTTATAATAGCAGCATACTCAAAATATACCC
>NZ_SNUN01000047.1:0-255 GCF_012027535.1 Thermococcus sp. GR5
TAAAGTTTGACGAGCGCCCTCAGACTCATGGTCTGGAGTTGGCCTTAGTCATATAAATCACTTTTGGAAAATAGGCAAAAGATTTAAACTATGTAGTAGTATTAATAATAGGCGATAGATATGAAGCCAAAGATTGTCCTGATCGTGCTCATTTTGTTCGTCACGTTCTTTCCCAGTGCACATGCTCATGGCAACACAGTTTATGTTGCCAAAATAGACGGCATGATAACCGGCTACACCGTGGATCAGTTCGAC
>NZ_SNUN01000048.1:0-255 GCF_012027535.1 Thermococcus sp. GR5
ACAAAGCCCCATTGATGGCATGGACAGTTGTGAACGAGATAATCATCAACTTTGAGCATTGGGTTCTCTGAAAAGGGTAGAAGGGCTACATAATGTTTTTATATTTTGCCGATGTTTAATTCTTTTAGGCCTCTTGAAACAACTCCAACTATCTCCTCGGGGGTGTAATTCGATGAGGAAAATAAGCGTCCTTATGGCGTTCTTAATAACGGGCTACATTCTTGGGATATGGAACTTCCTTGTTTTGCCTAAATA
>NZ_SNUN01000004.1:0-189044 GCF_012027535.1 Thermococcus sp. GR5
GCTCCTTCAAAATTTTTATATCCTCAGTTATGAAGGTAGCATCGCCTATCTGAAGGATAGGACTGTCGATGAAGCCCTCAACAACGGCCCTTATGAGCTCACTAGAAGAGGAAGAGACGTAGAGAGACATCATCAGAGAGAACTCTTATGCCTCTGTCAGGAATGAGCTCGCGCTTCCTCACCATCATGCGGGAAAACGTAAAGTAATCAACGTGGCTCACTTCAGCCTCACGGGCAATCTCGGGAGAAACGATGGCCATCTTCTCTATGAGCTGAGTATAGATATCGTAATTGTAGTTGAAAGGAAGAATCGTGTCCTCCTCTGTGGGTCTAAACTTTATCTCAACCCTCATTCCATCACCCCTTGCTACAGCACCCCTCTGTAATTGGCACTCATAGTTAATAAAAATTTCGCAAAGAAACCCGCTACCCATTACTTCAAAACTAAGTCAAGAAGAGTCCACACATCTGTTACCAAAAATATATAAAGAAACACAAATCAAAACTTATAAGGAAGGACTTATAATGTAAGGATAGAGTTAAAAAGGCCCTTCTACACAAGTTGACCCGTGAGAGGTGAAAGATTATGAGTATTGAAGATGTCGGGATAAAACCCTCCGAAGAGTACGATGATTACATCATGTACCTTAAAAAGAGGATTAGGCAGCTTGAGCTCCAGGTAAGAACCCTTGAGGCAGATAAGGAAAGGCTCGAGAGAGAGCTCTCACGGTTGAGAATGGAGATGTCAAGACTCAGGCAACCACCGGCTTTCGCTGGAACACTGATAGAGCTTCTCGACGAGGACAGAGCGATAGTCCAGAACTACAACGGCCCGCGCTTTGTCGTCAGGATAGCTCCCTGGATCGAAAGGGAGAACTTGAAGCCCGGCGCGAGGGTTGCCCTTGACCAGAGGACAATGGCCATCGTTGAGCTCCTTCCAAGCGAAAAGGATCCAAGTGTCCTTGGCTTCGAGGTCATTGAGAGGCCGACAGTAAGTTACAATGACATAGGCGGTCTGGACAAACAGCTCCAGGAGCTGAGGGAGGCAATAGAACTCCCGCTCAAGCACCCCGAGCTCTTCGAGAAGGTCGGCATAGAGCCCCCCAAGGGTGTTCTCCTCTACGGCCCACCCGGTTGTGGAAAGACCCTCATGGCAAAGGCCCTAGCCCATGAGGTTAACGCAACATTCATCCGCGTCGTTGGAAGCGAACTCGTGAGAAAGTTCATCGGTGAGGGCGCTCGTTTAGTCCACGAACTCTTCGAGCTGGCAAAGGAGAAGGCACCTGCTATCATATTCATTGATGAGATTGACGCCATTGGAGCAAAGAGAATGGACGAGACAACTGGTGGTGAGAGGGAGGTCAACAGAACCCTTATGCAGCTTCTAGCGGAGATGGACGGCTTCGACCCAAGCGGCAATGTCAAGATCATCGCCGCCACCAACAGGCCGGACATCCTCGATCCAGCACTCCTCAGGCCAGGGAGGTTCGACAGGCTCATAGAAGTTCCACTGCCCAACTTCAAGAGCAGGCTCGAGATACTCAAGATCCACACTAAGAGGATGAACCTCAAGGGCGTCGACCTGAGAATAATAGCAGAAATGACTGAGGGAGCGAGCGGTGCAGATCTGAAGGCCATAACCATGGAGGCTGGAATGTTTGCCATAAGGGACAGACGTGAGTACGTGACACAGGAAGACTTCCTCAAAGCTATTGAGAAAGTTCTTGGCTCGGAGCAGAGGCTCTCCCAGCAGATAGCCATGCACGAGGTCATGTACGGCTGAGATCTTCCTTTTCTTCTAGCTTTTCTTCAACTTTGATTATTGCCCAGGCAAGGAGATACATCACAGGAATTGATAAGAAAGCCATCTTGTAGCCAAAGCCATCTATCAGAAGGCCAAGGAAGTAAGGGCCTATCGTTGCCCCGAAGAATCCAACCATATTAACGAAGCCCATGACTGAGCCGAGGTTTTCCCCACTGGCCTTCTCCGAAGTATAAGCTGTGACTATGGCTCCCACGGAGTAAAAGGTGAGACCAAGAGGTACGATGACCAAGGGCGATGCCGTAACTGTTAAAACAAAGGTCAACAAGGCGTTGAGTCCAAATACAACCGTGATGCTCTTCCTTCCGATTCTATCGTAAAGTCCTCCCCCAAAGAGAGAACCCGCTATGCCTATGACAGATAGGAGCGAAAAAAGCAGGGAGGCCATCTCAATGGAAACGCCGGAATTTACAAGAAATGAAACGAGGAATGTGAGAAGGCCGAAAAAGGCAGCTAGAACTATGAAGTTGGCAGCACTCAAGAGGAAAACATTTTTGGGGATTGAAAAGCTCACTCTGCTTGGCTTTGAAACTTCTCCCCTTACCACAAAGGCCAGCGCAAGGCCAACGAGGAGGCTCATAACAGAGAGAACCAAGAAAGCATAGCGCCACTCAAGGTCGAGAGCTATGGGCACGACTATAATGGGTGCTATTCCACTTCCAACCGGAGGACCTATCATGAAGACGCCCAGGGCAGAGCCCTTTCTCTCACGGTAGACCTCGCTTATTAGAGCAGTTGCAGGGGCATAGTAGAGACCAGAAAATAGGCCGTAGATGGCCCTAACTGCAAGAAGCTCCCAGTACTCCCGTGCAAAGATTATCAGAGCGGATGAAAGTGAGTAACCTATTATGCTGAGCACGAGGAGTCTTTTTCGCCCGATTCTATCGCCGAAATAGCCCGCAGGAACCTGAATGAGAGCGTAAGGAAGGAGCAGGGAGGTCATCAGAAGCCCAGCCTCAGCGTTGTTTATTCCGAGTTCTGCCTTTATCATCGGAATCAGGGGTGGAATCGCCATCCTGTGGGCGTAGTTGAAAATCCAGCCAAGGGATACAAGGAGTAAAAGCCTGCGGCGCATGTTTTCGATAAAAAGTTAAGCGCTTAAAAAATTGTCTGTCCAAAGGCTTAAGAACAATTATAGATAGTAATTTATGGGCAGCTATGACGAAGAAAGAGTTATTCCTAGCTATCGGGATCATTGCAGTGGTCATGATTGGAATGCTATATCTGACAGCTCCAAGGGAACTGACCGTCAAAGAGTATCTAAGTGGGCCTGTGGAGTTTGGTAACTTGACAACCGTATTGCTCTATTACAAGGGGGAGAATCTAGCCCACGTCAGCACTCGAGCAGAGATGAACGGGCATATCCTGATCTCGATCCCCCATTCGGGAGATACAGCCATAACTTCCATCAAAGTGACCATAAAGAGTCCCGGAGACGGAACAGTGTATTTCCTCTTCCCGAGGGGTGGTCCTTGGAAGAGCATTAGGATGGAAAAGCAGTTTGAAGACTACCTCACGATCAATGTGGTGGAACTCAGCGATCTAGGCATTCTAGGAAAAGGAACAATTACACTTGAATATTTAATCGCACCAATTTGTGACTTCACCAATCCAGTTGAAGTTAGCGTAGAAATTCATCTAAGAAATGGATTACAGAGATATTCTGGAAAGGTACATTTCGTCTACAACTTCTGCTCCCAGGCCAACTAACGTTTATAAATATCCAACCCAAAGCGAATTCAGGGAGAGAACATGGTAAGCAAGTTACTTGCATTGGAGGCCTATCCAAAACTGCGAGACCTGGACTTCCGCATACTCAGAGGGATAGAGCTCAATATGCGTCACCACAAGTGGGTCCCTCTGGAGGACATAGCACGCTTTGCGAGGGTTGATATTGAAACAGCCTCGTTCCGCCTCGGAAAGCTCGACGACTGGTCGCTTGTCAAGAGAAGGAGTGACATCGGCTACATCGGTTACCAGCTGACGATACACGGCTATGATGTTTTAGCCATAAGGGCACTGGCGAAAAAAGGCGTTGTAGAAGCGATAAGCACGGCACAGATAGGCGTTGGCAAGGACGCGGATGTTTACATTGGCATAACATCAGGCGGAGAGAAAGTTGCCGTCAAGTTCAACCGCATAGGCGGGAGAACGAGCTCCAGAAAAGCTGGCTACCACGGAGTAGTCTTTCAGGATAAGCACCATACGAGCTGGCTCTACGTTTCGAGGTTGATAGCCAAGAAGGAATATGAGGCACTGACTCTGCTCAGCCCTATAGCCAGAGTTCCTAAGCCAATAGCCTGGAACAGGCATGTTGTGGTGATGGAGTTCGTGGAAGGAACTGAATTAGCGGAGCTCCGTGACACAGATTTAACCCGAGAAGAAGCGGAGCGTATACTTGACCGCGTCCTCGAGGAATATCTCAAGATAGTGCGCTTTGGAATAGTGCACTCCGACATGAGTGAGTTCAATATCGTCTTAACAAGCAATGACGACGTTCTAATAATCGACTGGGCACAGTACCTGACGACAGCCTATCCTGAAAGCTACGAGCTTCTGAAGAGAGACATAACAGTTCTCCTTAACGCCTTCAGGCGAAGGTGGCGCATCGAGAGGAAGTTTGATAATGTGTGGCCGGCCTTTGAGGAGGCCTGGAACGAGAGTAGGGGGGAGGTAAATGGTTATTAAGTACGAACCTCTCAACAGACGGGAGAGAATAGTGAAACTTTTTAGAGAGGCCATAGAGGCCGAGAACGTGAAGGATTTGAATGCCGCCAAGAGGAAGCTCGATAAGATAATGGAGCTCGCTAAGGACAAAGAGCCAGAGTTCTACTTCGAGGCCTGCTTCAGAATGGCAGACGTCTTTGTTCAGGAGGACAACTACCGTGGGGCTGTTAAGTGCGCTATCAGGGGTATATACCGAGCTCCAAGTAGGGACCTTTACAGGCTCGGCATCAAGAGATTAGGGGATCTCCTGTTTATTATGAAGAAAGAAGGCAGGCTCCGTGAACTGGCCGAGAGTATGGAAGTCACGCTTAGCCTCGTAAAGGATGACGAAGAGCTGCACCGTTTCACTCAAGCTCTGGTGAGGCTCGCGAAGGGAGAAAATGTCAAGCCAGACTTCTCGCTGAAGGAATTCAACGAAATTATAGAGGCACTTAAAGAATAGAGTCGAGGACTCTTTTTACGTACTCTTTTTCTGGTCTTAGAGGGAAGTTGTAAGGCTCCTTTTTGGGCCTCTCATTGTAGTAGGGTCTGTTGCAGCCAGGACAGCCGTGGGTTGCAAAAACATCAGGAGGAACTATCTCAACCAGCTCTTCTTTGGGAATCCCAAAGCTTATTAGCGAGCCGTTCACGTCGAACTCGAGATCATCCAGCCCGATAATTCCTTCCTCAAGCAAGTAGTTCGCGAGCTGAATCTTTCTGTAGCGTTCGAGGCTGGGCGGTTGTGCGGTCCCAAGGAGTGTTCCCCTAATTGGAGTGAATGCAAAAAGCGAGACCTGGGCACCCATAGAATAAGCCTTTGCTATGGTTTCAACTGCCTCTCTGTCAGTCTCACCAAGGCCAATTATCAGATGGACAAAAGCCTTACCATCACCAAAAACTTCGATGATATCCTCAGTAAAATCCCACATATCGTCCCACGAGTAAAGAGAGTCCTTAATCTCTGGATAGAGCCTCTCACTAGCCACGTCAAGGCCAACACCGATGTAGTCAACGCCAAGGGCTTTAAACTCTTCCAAGATTTCCCTATCCACTGGTGTTATGGAGACGGAAATGGGCAAGCCCAAAGGCCGGAAAAGTCCGAGGAGTTCAAGAACATCGTCCACTAGCCCTGGATGATCGACCGTCTGAAGGCAAATTCTGGCAAAGTTCCCATCGGAAAGCTTCTCCACGACCCTCTCAACCTCGAAAGTAGGCCACGTCACACGGGAAAGTCTGCTTAGATCCGCCCTGCTCTCCCTTGCCTGGGGGCAGAAGGCACAGTTGTTCCTGCAGCGGCCATCGTAATGTGTCATGAGGTAAGCGGTGGTTGGTCTGGCGAGCATCCTAGCATTGATTAGACCCATCGCTATAGCCGTCCCATAGGAGACCCTTATCAGCACCCTCATCCCCCTGTGGAGTTTTTACCATCTTTTAAAAGCCTTGGCAACTGGGCAATGAGAAGGGACAGCGCCATTATGATGGGTAGGAGCGGAAACACAGCGGTGTAGCCTTTGAGCTGGGCGACGTATCCAAGGACTATTGGCCCAGTCAAGTAGCCAAGGTCAAAGAACATCGTATAGACACTGGAACCAAAGGTTCTTATCCTTTTTGGCAGATTCGCCAATGCCATCATCTGTAGGGATGGAACTGCCAAACCGAAGCCGGCTCCAAGTATGGCAGCGCTAGCGTAAGCCCAAGGTGGCTCGGTGTATAGGGCCAGTAGAATATAGGCTATCAGAACACCGCTCAGGCCGACCGTTGCCACCGGCAGGGGGCCCCTCCTGTCAGCCTCCTTCCCACCGAGTACCCTCGTCAGAAGACTGGTCCCGCCCATCACGCTCGCGTAGAGGCCAAAGACGCTCGTTCCAAGGTCGATAGACTTATAGAGGGCCGGAAGGAAAGTACTCATCCCACCGTAGGCAACCGCCATAAAAAATAGGGCGAGCGAAGCGGCCACGAAGAAGGGCTTGAGCAGAGCCCTGTACTGCGGCTTTTCGTGCCTCTCATGGTGCCGAAGTTCAGCCCTACCTTTGACCTTAGAATACGCTAAGAGAACGAAGCCTATAGCTGTTATTGAAAGTAGCACTGTGAGCAGGAAAGCCGCCTGAAAGCCAAGTAAATCTGCCACGAAGCCACCTATGGCAGGCCCCATAAGGTTGCCAAAGGAGAACATCATCCCACGCCATCCAAGGGTCTCCCCAATCCTTCCCTCAGGGGCTAGGTCTATAGCGGAGGAGAGAGAGGATGGAAAGAACAGAGCCATTCCGAAGCCATGAACTGCCCTGCCAATGGCAAAGATCATCAGATTGTCAGTTAGGATTGAGACAACGTAGAGACCACCCGCAAGTGCGCCGAAGAAAGAGCCAAGAGCCATCATCTGAAAACGCAGGCCCCTGTCACCGAGGACTCCCCCCAAGGGCTTGGATACCAACGCCACTATTGAGGCTATCGCCGCAATCATTCCGACGACGAACGGATCAGCGCCGAGGGTCATAGCTAGGGGGGAGATTAGAGGATTGACTACCGCCATTCCAAGGAAGAAGAAAAACGTTGAAGCGTGGAGGAACCAGATATCCCACTTTCCCATTCAGACACCTGCGTGAGGTTCTTCCATTCCTTCTTTCATGAAAGCGTAGCTCATGTGTTTGGTGTTCTTGGCGAAGCCAATGTTTCCGCGGGAATCAACCATTATGATGCCCATGGTATCGGGGCCAAAGTACCTTGTGGCAAGGCTTATCGCGACCTCGCTGGCAGCCTGAGCATCCATTCCCAAGCGGACGAAGTCGGTCGCGCTCTTGGCCAGAGCCAGCTTTATAGCGACCTCACCGAGGCCAGTACAGGAAGCCCCGGCAACTTCGTTAGCGTAGGTTCCGCCTCCGATTATCGGTGTATCACCAACGCGGCCGAACATCTTGAGGAAAACGCCGCCGGTTGATGTACCAGCCACAACCTCCTCGCCGTCGAAGGCAACCGCACCAACCGTGCTCCTCAGGACTTCGGGATACTCCTTAATCAACTCACTCAGCTTCTTCCAGTGCTTTACTTCTCCAGTTTCAAGGAGCTTCTTCCTGAGCTCTTCCCACTGCTTGAGTCTCTCCTCTGTCCTCGGGTCGTACTCTTCAAAGCCCATCAACCGGGCGAACTTAACAGCACCCTCTCCACTGAGGATAACGTGATCGGTCTTCTCCATTACCTTCCTCGCAACGCTTATGGGGTTCTTAACGCCCCATATCCCGGCAACTGCACCGGCTTCAAGGGTTTTGCCGCGCATTATTGCCGCATCCATCTCGACCTTGCCGTCGAGAGTCAGGACGGAACCAGTTCCGGCGTTGAAGATAGGGTTATCCTCAAGAGCTTTGAGGGCCTCCTCAACGGCATCCAAAGCCGAACCCCTCTTCAGCTCGCGCCAGCCGGCAAGAACAGCCTCTCTAACACCTTCAATAACCTTTGGAATACGTTCCTCCTTCCTTATGGTACCAGCACCACCGTGAACTATTATCGCAACCATGAGAATCACCGTAGGCAATGAATCTCGAATGGTTAAAAGAGTTGTGGAAACGAAAAGATTGGAACTTCAGCTCAGCGCCATGTTGATTATAGTTTCACCTATGTTCTCCAGGTACTCCAGAATCCTGCGGTAGCTCTCGAGGGCTATTGAGCTGCGGTAGTCAATGGAGCGTATTTCCTCCTTGAGCTCGAGCATCAGCCGGTCTATTTTACCCAGATCACGCTCCTCTATCTGTGCCATCATCTGACTGAACTTTTCTTTGAGGTACGGGACGTTTATCTCGCTCGGGTTCTCGGCTATGCGCGTTATGTGGTCACCGATGCGCTCGATGTTCCTGACTATGAACAGTATGCCAAGAAGATCGAATGTCCTCCTGATTATGCCACTCTCCTCTGTGACGCCTCTTTTGGTGAGGAGCCTGTTGACTGCACGAATTATGAGGAAGTAGAATCTGTCGAGCTCATTCTCGAGGTCATTAATGTCACGGAGTATTTCTTCCTCCCCAGGCGCGGCTATAAGCATCTCGAGATCACCGAGCATAGAGATTATCAGTGAGCGTATCCTGTTGAGAAGCTCCGCAAGATTGACCTCCTCCTCATCAAGAAGGCTCTTGGCAACCATTCGCTGAGGCTCGTCGAGAATTATCTCAACACCAGGAAGGCTCTGGAGAACCTTGCGTATTTTGACCTTATATATTGGCATCTCCTCGGCGAGATGTATCTCGAGAACGTCATAGCCCTGAATGTACGCCGAGATGACAAGTCTCACTGCCATGTCTGGTGAGTACTCACGCGAGATCTTGAGAATCTTTCTCTCACTTACCTCCCTCGGCTCCTTTGGAAAAATCGTTATGCTTCCGTCGGGATTTATAGCTAGAGGAACGACGTCGCCCTGCTTCAGGTTGTGCTCCGTAACCCATTTCTTGGGTAGAGAAATTATGTAGGAGCTCCTTCCGGTAAATTGAATCTTCCTGAACTCCATAGATATCACCGCCGGTATATAGCTAACTGGGCATGTATAAAAGGCTTCACTTCGACAATCTTATAAACGCTAAGATTTAGATTGCAAACATGCTTGGAGAGTACACCAAGGACGCCAAGGTGCTCATACTCGCGAATGCCGCTGGACAGCTTTTCCTCCAGTTCTCGATATTCATAATGCCGTTTTACCTGACCGCCCTCGGCTACGACATGGCCCAAATGGGAACGTTCTTTTCAATCCAGACTCTCGTCGGGGGCCTCTTCTTCCTCATAGCGGGCCAGATTTCGTTAAGGATGGGATACAAGAAAACCCTAATACTAAGCGCTCTCTTAGGACTGACTGGAAGACTCCTACAGGTGCTCGCAATTAACGATTACGTCCTTGCCCTCGGCTTCTTCCTGGTGGGCGCAAATATGGGGCTCAGACAGCCCAACTTCTCGGCACTCCTCAGTGAGGAGGTAAAGGAGGAGCAGAGACACCATGCATTCTCGATAAGCTTTGGGCTGGGAACACTGTTCAACGCCCTTGGAGTCCTCATAGCGGGCTTTGCCCCCGAGTTCTTCATAAGCCTTGGACTGACGGAGAGCCTAGCCTACAGGCTTGTCGTTTCGCTCGCGCTCCTTCAGTTCGTCCTGGTTATTCCTGCGCTCCTCATAATCAGCGACGTCCCAGTTAAGAACCCGAAGATAGACTGGAACCGTGAGCTGATAATCAAGATACTCAAATTCTCCCTGCCGAGCGCACTAATAGGTCTCGGCGCGGGGATAACAATACCATACATGAGCCTCTACTTCAAGCTCCAGTTCGGACAAACGCTCGCCGCGATAAGCGGCATCTTCTTCTTTCAGCAGCTCGCGATGGGTCTCGGTTCCTTCGGGCTGCCAAGGCTTGTCGAAAGGATAGGGCCCGTTAAGGTCATAACGTCCTTCCAAAGCTTTGCAGCCTTTCTCTTCCTGATATTCCCATCGGTAGAGACGTTTTTGCTGGCGGCGGCGCTCTACATACTCCGCTCCATACTCATGAACATAGTCTGGCCCATAAACGACTCCTTCATGATGGGCTTCTTCAGTACCGAGGAGAAGGCGACCGCGGCCGGAATAAGAAGGGCCTTCTCAACCTTCATGCGTGGCGCTGGAAACTATATAGGTGGTCTCCTCTTCGGCATGTCCTTGAGCTATCCATTTTACACAACGGCATTCCTCTACATAGTAGCGACGGTGATTTTCTATGCATTTTTCATAAAACACAATAAGTGAAAATCAGCGGGCAAGCTCGATGCCCCTTTCCAGGGCTTTGAAGTTTACCTCCCAGAGCTTTTCGCGGAGGGTGGCCTTTATACCTCCGTAGATGCTCTCCTTCTTGAGGGGAATCAGCTCTTTGCCGTAGGCGTAGCCGAGCATGAGGACGCCCAGCGTTTTTGGGTTTATTTTGTCGGCTTCCTCCTGGAAGTTGAGCATGTCAACGGAGCAGATCCTACCGATGGCATCCTTAATTTCATCGAGATCAGGGTACTTCTCCTTGCCAACAAGGGTTGTTGCCGTGTGAATTGGATAGGCGTTGATTATTGCGTAACTGTTTTTCCCAAGGAAGCGGGCGTTCCTGAGGGCTTCTGCAGGCTCGAGGGCGAGCATAAGGTTCGCTTTTCCCTCCTCGATGAGCGGGGAGTAGACTTCTTCGCCGAAGCGAAGGTAGCTGAGAACGCTCCCATACCTCTGGCTCATTCCAAGAGTTTCACCGATTCTAACGTTGTATCCCTCGGCCATAGCGGCGTTCCCGACTATACGCGAGAGGGTCAAACCACCCTGGCCACCGACTCCAGTGATTATGAAATTGAACTCCATGAGCACCACCGTACATACTTAGATCCAGAGAAATAAAAAACCTATTGTCGAGAAAATTCAAAGAATCTCCGTGTCTTTCGAAAGAAATGTACATTCAAGCGGCAAATATTTAAAGAATAATGATAACCTCCAACCATGAGCTTCGAGAAATATTACACAGTCTTCAAAGCCTACAGCGATATATATTCCAATGAATATAAGAAAAGGATCAAGACGCTGGAGCCGCTGCTTCTCAAGCACATGACTTCCAGAGGGAAAGTTCTTGATCTCGCCTGTGGCGTGGGAGGCTTTTCTTTCCTGCTCGAAGATCTCGGGTTTGATGTTGTAGCCCTTGACTCAAGTGAGTCAATGCTAGAAAAAGCCAGGAAGTTCGCAAAGGACAAGATGTCCAGAGTTGAGTTCGTTAAGGGGAACGCAGAGAACCTTCCCTTTGAGGACAATTCATTTGAGTACGTGATCTTTATAGACAGCCTTGTCCACTTTGAACCAGCCGAGTTGAATGTGGTCTTCAAAGAAACTGCAAGGGTACTCAAACCGGGCGGAAAGTTTATCCTCCAGTTCACAGATCTAAGAGAACTTCTCCCGGTTCTAATGAGTGGTCAGGTTGTGGGAACAGAGTACTGGATAAGCAGGGTTCTTCCAGATCCAGAGGAAAAGACCGTCGTTATTGAGTTCCAGAGTGAGAATGACCATTTCCGAGTTCGCTTCAACGTGTGGGGAAGAACTGCCGTTGAACTCCTCGCAAAGCTCTATTTCAGACAGCTCCACAGTGAAAAGCTCAACGAGCATAGCTACTTCCAAGTGTACACCCCAAAAAAGTGATAAAATCAGGCCTCCATGCGGAGGCGCTTGATGACGAACTCCCTGTTCATTGAAGCGAGGAGCGGTGCCAGTTTTGGACCTCTATCTTTACCAATGAAGATATTGTAGAGCACCTTGAACCATTCTTTGCTCGGAATGCTGCGCTTCTTGGCCGCGTCGAAGATAATATTGTTGAGCTCATCGACGGTGAAGCTTTCGTTGGCCTCGAGCCAGTTGGCCACCTCCTCAATAGCATCCTTTATCTCAGGCGTAAGCTCAACCTTCGGCGGCTTTTCTAGGATACTGAACTTAACGTTGTCTGGCGCGTACTTCTCGATCCAGTTCTTGGCCAATTCAATGCGGAGCCTTATCCTCTCGATGTCCTCCTCACTCAGTTCTCTGGGTATGTGTCCCTGCTCCTTGAGGACTTCAATTACGCCGTCCTCGTCGAGGTGAGGCATCTGAACGAGTGTAACCAGGAACCTGAAAGGTGCCTGAGCGATGAGTCTCTCCGGAACCTTCGGCATCGAGAGCTCATAGGTTCTCTTGAGCTCCTCTTCCTCCTCGGGGTTCTTTGCGTGCTCAAGGCCAAAGTATATCCTCTCGACCTTATCAAACTCATCATAGAGGTTGAGCAGACCGAGGCCGAGGTCTATCTTAAGCTCCTTGTTGGGCCTGTGCTTGGCGTAGATGAAGCGAATTATACCGGGCTCAAGAACCTCGTAGAGGTCGCTGAGGAGAATCACGTTACCCTTGCTTCCGCTCATCTTGCCCTTCTCTCCCTTTATGCCGACAAACTCGTACATGAGCGTTAGCGGAGCGGGCTTTCCGAAGACCTTCTCCACTATCTCGCTGCCAGTATCGTAGGAACTACCGGCGGCGAGGTGATCCTTGCCAGCGGGCTCGAAGTCCACACTGAAGTGTGCCCAGCGCATCGGCCAGTCAACACGCCAGCGGAGCTTGACGTTGCCCTCGCGGATGTCTGTTTCTCCCTCGCTTCCGCAGTGGGGACACTTATAGGCTACCTTCCACTCGCCGTCCCAAGAAACGAACTCAGCCTCCCTTCTGCACTTGGGACAGTAAACCATGACAGGCTGCCAGCTCTCTTCGAGAGGCGGCTGCTTGGCCCTCTCGCGGTACTTGTCGAGGATTGCCTTTATCTCGTTGCGCCTCTCCAGAGCAAGCCTGATGTCCTCTGCATACTCTCCCGACTTGTAGAGCTCGCTCGCGTAGAGGAAGTCAGCCTCGATGCCAAGCTTGGCAACTTCTTTCTCGAAGAGGCTCATAAAGTGCTCGGCATAGCTATTGTGGCAGCCCCAGGGATCTGGAACCTCACGGACAGGCATGGTGAGGTATTCCTTCCACTCGCTCGGAACGTTCTTGGGAACCTTCCTAAAGCGGTCGTAGTCGTCCCACATGTGAATGTGGCGAACCTTCTTTCCCCTGTCCCTGAGGGCATGACCGACAATATATGCAGTGAAAAACTCCCTGAAGTTGCCTATGTGAACGTAACCACTCGGGGTTATGCCGCTCTCTACCACGTACTCCTCCTTGTCTCCCATTTCCTGGATGATCTTCTCAGCCATGTAGTCAGCCCAGTGCACCATTTTCTTCACCCGAGGTAGCTTGGTGGAGGGGCTTTTAAGTTTAAGCTCACTGACCCAATAACAACTAAAAGACGGAAAAATTTATAAGCATTGATAGTAAACAACTCAAGAGCGTAAAAAGGAGGTCTTCGAATGGAGTTAGAGCTCGAGAGGATGCAGATATTCTTTCCGGCGTCGCTGGAGATACAAGAGGAGCTCCTTAAGGCGGGCTTTAAGGTACCCTACGACAAGGAAACCGGGAGAAAAACACCGGTCCCCGTTGTTGTTAGCTCAAGAGATGGAAGAAAGCTTAGGAGGGACAGGCTGCTCAAAGCCAGTGACTTCGAAGAGTATGATAAATTCGCATTTGTGCCCGGAGGAAGGGCACTGGTCGATGTTGAGGCAACAGACAAGGGATTCCTAATACTGAAGCCGAAAGCCATAAAATACCATCTGGAGGACATGAACTTTGTCTCAATACCCCCTAGAGTATGGGGAACATGGGCAAGCTTTTCTCTTCCATTCTCAGCCTATGAAGCGCTCATGGATCTTCTGGAGGAGTTCAGGGGTGAGGAGCCAAAGGGATTCTACTTGGCATCAAAGAGTTCGGGGAGGCGAATAGAGGTCTACACGTACAAAGGCAGGAGCAGGAAGGATTTAGGCATACCCGTCTTCGGCTACGCGCTCGGCCTCCATGGGCTAACTTTAGTCGAAGAATACCTAAAAGAAAAAGCCGAGGAGAACGACATCCCGGGGGAGAGACTGCGCTATCTGAAGCTCTGCCTCAGGAAAAGGAAGGAAACAAAAGCCGGACTAAAGGTTGGAATAGTCTGGGAAGATGGGAAGCCTGTAGAGATAACGATGAAGCTCTCCACGACTGCACCCAGAGTCCGGATTCAGGGACTCTACGGCGAGCTAGTGGGAAAATCAAGGGGAGAGCTCGTTAAAACCGATGAGTGGTACTTTGTGGTACACGCCAGCGACCTCTACTGGGGTCTCAGGATAGTCCGGTCGGCTTTCGGCAGCTAGCTAAAAACACTAAGGTATTGAGCGAAAAGCATATTAACATTCTTTCATTTTTAACTTCAGGTGGAATCAAATGGCCTCGTGGCCCATCTACACAATAATCGCCGCGACGTTTATACTCGCCGCTATATGGCTAACACGGCATCTAGGAGAAGACTACGCATGGATCAACAGAAAAATCATTCACTTCAGCATTGTTCCAGCAGTTCTGATGTACTATCAAGGCTTGATCCCAAAGGAGGTCTTCAGTGCTGCAGCCTTTATCTTCGGCGCCTTTCAGCTTTGGCCGCACCTGAAGAACAGCGAGTTTTCGTGGTATCAGATCAAGCACAACTACGGAGAGGTCTTCTTTGCATTCTCTGCTTCAGCTGTTGCGTTTTTCCTGCCTAGAGAGTACGCAACGGCACTGCTTTTGGCCATGGCAGTAAGCGACGGAGTTACAGGGATCATCAGGCATCACTATTTCAAACGGCATGGTTTCAACGTCAAGCTCAAGAAGCACTGGACCGGAAGCCTTGGCTACGTAGTAACTGCCACGATAATAGCCTTCGCACTGCTTGATGGAGCAACAATAATGAAAATAGCATGGCCAGGAATTCTGATGCTTGCAGAGTACCAGCCCTACGTGGATGACAACTTGGCCGTTCCACTCGTGGGAAGCGCCCTCTTTTGGGCGTTTTAGCTCGCCCATCTGACCTTCAGACTGTCCTTCTTTACCTTTTTGAACTCCTCGACGAGGGCCTTTCCGGTTTTCTCCATGAAGCCGCCGATGTCCTCGATGCCGAGCTCCTTAAGGCCAATAGCCTCGACGCCCTCGGGAATTCCCTTTGCCTCGACATTAATGCCTATGTGGATCTTGATGCTGACAGGTGAAACGGTCGCTATTGATATGCTGAGTTTCCTCCCGTTAACGTAGATGTCGTCGCCCTTCCTGATGGTTTTGATACCGTAATCACCAAGAACTTCACAGAGTTTGGCCATGAAAAGCTTCTGAAGGGCCGAGGCAAGCAGGACATTGGGAAAGTCGAAGACCTCGATGATGTAGTGCACCATATCGTCGCTCTTTATCTCCTTGTTCTGCCTCAGATCCTCGATGTCAATCATCTCTTCCACTTTCACATCACACTTACCGCGGAAGACAACGAGTGAGTTGCCAAGTATTCCAAAGTTCCTATAAGTCCAATGGCTCTGGATTGCAGAACCGTCGTAGTCAATACGCTTGTCCTTAACTATGAGCAGCTCCATCACAAACCCTCCAGCAGTTTTTTCAGCTCGTCTAAACCTTTAACGTCCATCCACATATAAATGAAATGAATCTTTAAAAAGACTTCATCGACATGGAGCGTTCTGTCATCTACGTAGATTACTTCCCCGATTTCGTGGCCAATCGATTGGAGCTCTTCGATTGTGCGAAGTATCATGTCGGCCTTGTTCGGATGCCCCTCGATTTTAGGGAAGAGGAAGTAGTCCCACAATCCAAAACCCTCAAGAATTGGCCTAACCTTCTCTTCAAGATTCCAGCTAGCTATGCTGAGTATAAAGCGCTCGCTCGCCCACTCAATGAACTCGCGAACTCCTGAAAACAGACGGAGCTCTTCACCGTGGCATCTACGAGGTAATCGTCGTAAAATTCATAGGGTGGAGTAAGGAGTGATGCGTCTTCGTGATCCCAGAGTGTGCCGTCCAAATCGAGAACGAGCAGGCTTCACTGCCATCACCGAAGTTAGAATCCACAGGCAAGTTTTAACAATTGCGATTGAAGTGCACAGAAGCGCGAGAGGTTAAGGGCTTTGAGGACCGTGCATAGGTGGATTGACCTATCAAATGCCCAGCCCCCCTTTCAGAGGCAGAAACCTCGGGCTGTTGGGAGCGGCAGGCTGAACGGGTCGGTTTCCCTTCCCGCTTACACCCCCGCCCCATCAAACGGGTCTTCTTCCCGAGCCCTCGTCCCAGGCAAAGGACCGGTCGCCCGACCCCCTGCGCCCGGGAGTGGCCGCCTATTTTCGGGGACCGCTTCGGCCTTAGATGCTTTCAGGCCTTATCGGACGCGGCGTAGCTGCCCGGCTATGCCCTGTAGGACAACCGGTAGACCAGAGGCCGCGGCTCCCTGTTCCTCTCGTACTGGGGGAGCCTTCCCCTCAGGCGGCCAACACCTCCGGTAGATAGCATCCGACCTGTCTCACGACGGTCTAAACCCAGCTCACGTTCCCCTTTAATGGGTGAACACCCCCACCCTTGGCCCCTGCTGCAGGGCCAGGATGGGAAGAGCCGACAGCGAGGTAGCAAGCCTCGGGGTCGATATGGGCTCTCGCCCGAGACGACTCTGTTATCCCCAGGGTAGCTTTTCTGTCATCCCTGGCCCCCACCGGGGAGGCACAGGGGTTCGCTAGGCCACGCTTTCGCGGCTGGACCCGCCTCTGTTACGGGTCCAGTCAGGCCGGCTTTTGCCCTTGCACTCTACGGCGGATTCCTGACCCGCCTGAGCCGACCTTAGGGCACCCTCGATACCTTTTCGAGGGTGTGCCGCCCCAGCCAAACTGCCCACCTACCGCTGTCCCCCCATCGGGGGTTAGCTGTACGGCAGAGGGTGGGCGGTGTCTCATGGACGGCTCCACCCGCCCCGGAGGACGGGCTTCGACGCCTCCCGCCTACGCTGCGCACCCCCCGCCGTACAGCAACGGCAGGCTGCAGTAAAGCTCCATGGGGTCTTCGCTTCCCACCGGAGGTCCCAGGCATATGCGCCTGGCAGTGGTTTCGCCGGGCCCCAGCCGGGGACAGTGGGGACCTCGTTACGCCATTCATGCAGGTCGGCATTTAACCGACAAGGAATTTCGCTACCTTAAGAGGGTTATAGTTACCCCCGCCGTTTACCGGTGCTTCACCCGGTTGTACCCGGGCTTCACATACCGGCACTGGGCAGGCGTCGGCCCCAGTACAAACCCTTTCGGGCTAGCTGGGACCTGTGTTTTTACTAAACAGTCGGGCCCCCCTAGTCACTGCGACCTGCGGGTTACGCACCCGCAGGCACCCCTTCTCCCGAAGTTACGGGGCCAATTTGCCGAGTTCCCTCGGCTGGGTTTCCCCCGACACGCCTTAGGCTTCTCACCCAGGGGCACCGGTGTCGGTTCTCGGTACGGTCGCGGTGGATCGTTCCCAAGGGGCTTTTCACGGGCCCCAGGGATCGGCGGAACCCCCCTTACGGGAGGCCATTCGCGCTTTCACCCGGTTCTCGCCATTACGGCACTCCCCGGGCTTATACGCTTAGCCGGCCTTGTGGACCGGTCCGCCTACCCCGAGGCGTCACCCCTCGGGCTTGCGTTGCCGCACCTACCACCGCGGTACGGGAATATAAACCCGTTTCCCTTTCGCCAGCGCCGAGTTACGGGCTGGCTTAGGACCGACTAACCCACGGCTGACGAACATTGCCGTGGAACCCTGGCCCCTACGGCGGCCGGGATTCTCACCCGGCTATGCTGCTACTCCCGGCAGGATCCGCAATACCGACGGGTCCACTGGACCTTACGGCCCAGCTTCCGCCCCATCGGCACGCCCGCCTACCCGATCACGGACCAATCGGTCCGTGCGCCGGGGTCTCGGCAGCCGGCTTAAGCCCCGTCCATTTTCGGGGCCCCTGACCTCGACGGGTGAGCTGTTACGCACTCTTTAAAGGATGGCTGCTTCTAAGCCTACCTCCCCGCTGTCTAAGGCCAGGGACACCCTTTGGAGTAACACTTAGCCGGCATTTAGGGGCCTTAACCCCGGTCTGGGTTGTTCCCCTCTCGGGTGACGGCTTACACCGCCCCCCTACTCCGGCCATCTACGGCGGTGGTGGGTTCGGAGTTTGACAGGGAGCCGGGGGATTTCTCCCCCTAAACCCCCAATCAGTGCTCTACCCCACCACCTACCTCCGGCCGGGCTATCCTGAGGGATAATTCGGCGGGAACCAGCTATCGCCGGCCTCGATTGGCCTTTCACCCCTAGCCCGAGGTCACGGGAGCGAATTGCACGTCAGCATCCCTAGCGGGCCTCCATCCCTCTGTTGAGGGACTTCACCCTGCCCCGGGCTAGATCGACCGGCTTCGGGTCTCACGGCCGTGACTCCGGGCGCTTTCACACCCCGTCCCTCGGCGAAGCGCCTGCGGACCTGTCGGTTTCCCTGTGGCTTCGGGGCTTAACCCCCTTAACCTCGCCACGGCCGTGAACTCCCTGCCCCGTGATCCAAGACGGACGGTGCAACCCCGGTCCCCTCCCCTCGTACTCCACGGTCGCCCGTGTTTCCTTCGGGGAGGCTCAACCCTTTCGGGCCGCACCCACCTATCGCCGCCTGGTTTCAGGCTCTTTTCACCCCCTGCCAGGGGTGCTTTTCAGCTTTCCCTCACGGTACTAGTTCGCTATCGGTCTCGGGACGTATTTAGGGTTGGGAGCCGATGCCTCCCAGCTTCCCGCCGGATATCCGACCGACGGTACTCAGGAACCCTGCAGGAGCCTGAGGGCTTACGCCTACGGGGCTTTCACCCTCTACGGCGCCGCGTTCCAGCGGACTTCGGCTTCACCCTCGAGGCTCCGACGCAGGGCCCTACAACACCACATCCCCTCCGGGTTTCCCCGAAGGGTTCAGTTTGCCCTGTGCCGCTTTCGGTCGCCCCTACTCACGGCATCGCTTTTGCTTTCTTTTCCTGCGGGTACTAAGATGTTTCAATTCCCCGCGTTCCCCCTCCCGACTGGGAGTGCGGCAAATGCCGCAGGAGGTCCCATTCGGGAATCCCCGGTTCGACGGCTGCCTGCGCCTCGCCGGGGCTTATCGCAGCTTGCCACGCCCTTCGTCGGCGCCCCGAGCCGAGCCATCCACCAGGCGGCTTAGGTTTTCTGCCCCCTACTCAGGGGGCTGGGCATTTTTTGGGTCAATCCACCTATGCACGGTCCTCATCGTGACCCCTGTTCGGGGCCTAGGACCCTTCCACCCCGAGCCGTGCTCGGGATGTGCACCTCTTCGTGGTGGACCGGCCGGGATTCGAACCCGGGGCCTTCGGCTTGCAAAGCCGACGCTCTCCCAGGCTGAGCTACCGGCCCACGGATGGCAGGCCCGGCACCCCTTAAACCCCCCGGACGGATTTCCGGCGATAGGAGGTGATCGAGCCGTAGGTTCCCCTACGGCTACCTTGTTACGACTTCTCCCCCCTCACGGAGCCCAGGCTCGACCCGACCTCCCCGAAGGGAGATCAGGCCTCACCCGGACCCCGCTCGGGTGGAGTGACGGGCGGTGTGTGCAAGGAGCAGGGACGTATTCGCCGCGCGATGATGACACGCGGGTACTAGGGATTCCAGCTTCACGCGGGCGAGTTGCAGCCCGCGATCCGAACTGGGGGCGGGTTTAGGGGATTCCCTTCCCCTTTCGGGGTCGGATCCCATTGTCCCGCCCATTGTAGCGCGCGTGTAGCCCGGGGGTTTCGGGGCATACTGACCTACCGTCGCCCGCTCCTTCCTCCGGCTTATCGCCGGCGGTCCCCCCAGAGTGCCTCCTCCCCAACGGGGAGGACTGGCAACTGGGGGCGCGGGTCTCGCTCGTTACCACACTTAAGTGGACGCCTCACGGTACGAGCTGACGGCGGCCATGCACCTCCTCTCGGCGTGTCCGGCAAGACCTTCAGCCTGGCCTTCATCCTGCCGTCGCCCCCGGTGAGGTTCCCGGCGTTGAATCCAATTAAACCGCACGCTCCACCCCTTGTAGTGCTCCCCCGCCAATTCCTTTAAGTTTCAGCCTTGCGGCCGTACTCCCCAGGCGGCGGGCTTAACGGCTTCCCTTCGGCACCGGGCGAGCTCGAAGCTCGCCCGACACCTAGCCCGCATCCTTTACAGCCAGGACTACCCGGGTATCTAATCCGGTTCGCTCCCCTGGCCTTCGTCCCTCACCGTCGGACCCGTTCCAGCCGGGCGCCTTCGCCACTGGCGGTCCCCCTGGGATTATAGGATTTCACCCCTACCCCAGGGGTACCCCCGGCCTCTCCCGGTCCCAAGGCCCGCAGTATCCCCAGCAAGCCCCACGGTTGAGCCGTGAGATTTCGCCAGGGACTTACGGGCCCGGCTACGGACGCTTTAGGCCCAATAATAGCGGCCACCACTCGGGCCGCCGGTATTACCGCGGCGGCTGCCACCGGCCTTGCCCAGCCCTTATTCCCGGAGCTTTTTACACTCCGGAAAAGCCGTGGCGATGCCACGGCACTGGGGGTCCCCCCGTCGCGGTTTCCCGCATTGCGGAGGTTTCGCGCCTGCTGCGCCCCGTAGGGCCTGGACCCGTGTCTCAGTGTCCATCTCCGGGCTCCCACTCTCATGGCCCGTACCGATCTTCGGCTTGGTGGGCCGTTACCCCACCAACTACCTAATCGGCCGCCGGCCCATCCTCGGGCGGGCAGAAGCCCCTTTCGGCCTGAGGACCTTCCAGTACCTCAGGCCTATGGGGGATTAGCCCCAGTTTCCCGGGGTTATCCCCCTCCCGAGGGTAGGTTACCGACGTGTTACTGAGCCGTCCGCCGGTGCGCGCAAGGCGCCCCATGACTCGCATGGCTTAGTCGGACCCCCATAGCAGTGGCCTCCGGCAGGATCAACCGGAATTGAGCAAGGAGTACGGCCGGTGGGACTTCCCATGGCGGGAAGTACCAAATTCCGTCCGGGGTTTAGTCGGGGTACCGGGCCTGCCTTACCCCCGAGGGGTCCGCCTTTCGGCGTTTCCTCGGGAGCGCACATTGCTGTGCCCATGGCTGGAGGGCGGGGTTCATCTTGGGCGCTTTGCGCCCTTTCCCCCCGACGCCGCCGTCTTGGCGCCTGGGCTTCGTCGCGCCCTGTTCGGGCGCTCCACCCAATAGGGGGGAACCCCAGCAGTGAAAAATTTTTGCAAAACCTCTCTTGGACCATCTCCTTAAAAAAGAAATTATCAAAAAACGCCTTAAAAATACGGATTCTTAAACACAAAAGAAGCAAAAATTTTGCAAGATCAGAAGTAATGAAAAAACATAGCCATGAACACGAGAACAGAGGCAGTGACTCCTATAGTGAGGGATTCATCGTCATTTAGCTCAAGGCTATCACCTACCATTCTCGCAACACATCCTCCAAGGGAGATCATCGGAAGAGATGCCACAAATGGCAGTAAATGGCCGTCCATGTGAAACAGCAGGGCTAAAGAAGCAATCATGCGGACGTGGCAAAGAGCGTCATGAATGTGAAGACCAATGTGCAGCCCACTACTTTGGGACGCATTCACACATCCCCACAACCTGGACGGCATAGAACAGAACGACCGAAATAAGGCCAACGGTAGCGGTCACTCGTCTCGCGAGTTCACCATCAGGCTCAACACAGAGGACGAGACGCTTGGTGAGTGAGAGCACTAGTAACAGAGCAACACCACCGAGAGACCATCGCCCCAGGAAGACGACACATCGGCAAGGTTCAGAACTAGAAACGAGCTCAGGAGGAGCAAACCTATCCGAAAAATGATAGGAAAAAACTCAATGCAACCAAGCGTTTCCTGCGTTCTACATCCATAGAGCACCCCATCACAGATTCAGTATATCCGGCACTATGCTTATCCTCGAAACCGGCGTCGGTATTGTGTTGGTTACGGCGAGCTCATCCACGGCTTTACTAACTCTCTCTATTGCACCCTCAGCGAAGACGCCGTGCGTTGCCGCCACGAATATTTTCTCAGCACCCATCTCTCTGAGCAGGTTCGCGGCTCTAACCATCGTGCCGCCCGTGCTTATGATGTCGTCCACTATAAGCACGTTTTTGCCTTTCACGTCGATATCAACTGGCCACATCTGAACCTCAGTTGGGGAAATCCTCCTCTTCTCGAAGTGGCTGTACTCCAGCCCGAGCTTCTCGGCAACCACTCTAGCCCTCTCCCGGGCACCCTTGTCCGGGGCAAGGATTATACCATCGCCGAGTTTCTCGCCGAAGTACTCAGCTATCGCCCTTGCCGGCGAGAGGTTCACCGCCTTACCTAGGAAGAACCTGAGAGTTTCGGGATTGTGCAGATCAAAGACGTAAAGCTCGTCGTAGTAGAGGCCAAGCGCTCTCATGATAGCCCTAACGCTTACCGGTTCGCCCTCCTTTGTAACCCTGTCCTGCCTGGAATAGGCCAGGTATGGGACAATGGCACTGAGGTTCTCAAAGCCCCTCTCGCGGAGGGCGTCGCCTATGAGGAGCAGCTCGATGAGGTTCTCATCCTGCGGCTTAAATGTCGACTGAACCACAAAGGCCTCATCGCCCGAGCCAAGAACGCGAACATACTTCTCCCCATCCGGGAACTTCTTAATCTCGACGTCGAGAACCTCACCGCCGAGCTTCCTTATCTCGTCCTCCAGGTGCCTCGCACCGCTTCCGACCACTATCATGAGCATCACCCCATAACCGCGGATCTTGCCACTTCCATGTTTAACCCAGGCCTTATAAACCCACCGTTATGCCAGGAGAACGGCAATCAGACCGGCCAGAAAGATACCGTCGAAGGTTCCGGCCCCACCTATGCTCACCATCGGTGCGCCGAGGTTCTTGATTTTGCGCCAGTTCATCAAATCTGCCCCTATGAGAACTCCCATCGTTCCGCTCACGTAGGCCACCAGCGGAGGGTTTCCGTCACCAAGAAGAAGGGCTAGGATCAGAGCCATCAAAGGAGGCAAAAATAGCGGCATTGCTATTCCTAGACCCTTAACCGGCTTCGCTATGGCATGGCTAAAGAGGGCCGCTATCGCAACCGCGAGGAGCGTGTTGAAGAGTAGCCCGAATTGCCCGAGATAGACGAGCCTGAGAAGCTCGTAGATGACGATACTGAGGGGAACCAAAGCGCCGCCAACGTTTATGGCTATTATGACCTTTCTCTCTTCCCAATCAAAATAGGGGACTGGATAGGGGATTCCAAAGAACCGAACCTCCCCCACCCGTATGACCGGCTCGTAGGAGGTTTCCTCAGCTATGGGGATGTTGATGAAGCTGCCGAGCAATGCGAAAAGGAAAAGCGCATAGGCGACCTGCGGAGGGATTCCAAGCTTCGCAAAGGCCGCCATAACTATGCTCGAGAACAGGAGAAAAACGAGGAGAAAGAGGATGAAGATGACTACAAGGACTGGCAGTGAGACCGGCGGAATTATGAGGCGCCTATTGTTCATCCTTCATCACCACGTTCGCCCACACCTGGACTCCCTTGGCAATGTTCACCTTCGCAGGTTTTTCGAACTTCTCCGCGTTGCGGAGAACCCACGCATAGAGGGGCCTTCCATTCGAATAGGCCCTGAGGAACTCGAGATCAGCGAGGTGTTTGTCCCTGTGCTCAGCAAGCTCTTCGGGCGTGAATGGTCCAAGAACCTCGACCAGTTCAGCCTTTCCCAGAGCCTTCCCTCCATTCAGAATCAGGATCTCACCTCTCACCCTCGTGCGGGACTTCCTTATTTCCCAGACCTTTTTACCCTCAACGATGAGCGTCGCGAAGGGCTCTCTCACTATTAGACCCTTCTTTCGGGTTTCAACTTCCACCGCCATCAAAGAGATAATGCACTCCCGACTTATAAAACCAACGTCGGAAAGGAGCAAACAAAAAACTTTAAGTCCACCTCACCGAACCCATGAAAGGAGGTACTACCTATGAGGATTATCTGGTATGGACACGCGTGCTTCTGGGTCGAGACAAAGGGTGTGAGACTGCTCATCGACCCGTATCCCGAGGTTGACGACGACAGAATAGGCGAAGTCGACTACATCCTGATAACCCACGAGCACAGCGACCACTACGGCAAGGTCGAGCTCCTCTCGAGGTTGCGCGATGCAACTGTTATCGGACCGAAGCCAGTATATCTCATGGCTATCAGCGACGGGGTAACAAAAGTCAGGGAAATCGAGGAGGATCAGACCATAGAGCTCGAGAACGGCGTCAAGGTTACCGCAATATACGTTGAGCATCCCTCCAGCCAGTACCCGGTTGGATACCTAATAGAAGGGGACAAAACGTTGTTTCACACGGGGGACACATATTCGACGCCGACCATTCAGAGACTCCGCGGAAAGGTCGACGTTCTGCTGGTGCCCATAAGCGGCCGCTCGACGGCGAACGAACGCGAAGCAGCTCAGATAATCGAGGACATAAGGCCGAGAATGGTCATCCCGATGCACTATGGAGTCTACGGAGGGGGAAGCGTCGAGAAGCTCCTGGAGGAACTCAAGAAGAGGCGCATCTGGACCTTGGTGAAGCCCCTCAAGCTCTACGAGGAGCTCTCGCTTTAGCGGTGGAGGTAATGCTGAGCACGGGAATCAAATCACTGGATGAACTTCTCGGAGGGGGCATAGCCCCCGAGGTTCTGACCCAAGTTTATGGGAGTTTCGCCACCGGAAAGACCACCCTTGCCGTTCAGATTGGCCTCCTGAGCGGCGGGAAGGTTGCATACGTCGATACAGAGGGCGGCTTTTCTCCCGAGAGGCTCGCCCAGATGGCTGAATCCAGGGGCCTCGACCCTGAGGAAGCCCTCCAGAGATTCATTCTTTTCACTCCAGCAGATTTCAAGGAACAGAGAAGGACAATAGGAAGCCTGAAGAAGATCGTCGATAAGAGTTTCTCCCTCATCGTCGTGGATTCCATAACGGCTCACTACAGGGTTGAAGAGCAGAGGAAGAACCTCACCGCTGAACTCGGGAAGCAGTTGCAGGTTCTCCTGTGGCTCGCAAGGAAGCTCGGTATCCCAGTAATCGTGATAAATCAGGTGCACTTCGACAGCCGCGCCGAGAGAATGAAGCCAGTTGCCGAGCACACCCTCGGATACCGCTGCAAGGACATTCTGAGGTTGGATAAGCTGAACACACCTGGATTGCGCGTGGCCCTTCTGGAGAGGCACAGGTTCAGGCCAGAGGGCGGCATGGTGTACTTCAGGATAACCGAGAAGGGCATAGAGGACGCGCTCGGAGGAGAGAAATAGTCGAACAAATATTGCTGGCCAAGTATATTACTGATTGGTAATATCTCACAGGAAGAAAAGGAGGAAGTGTGTTCAGCCCACTAGGATTTTCTCAAGCTCCCTAACAAGCTCTATCGTCCTTTTCAGTATCTCAACGACCTTGTAAATGTGCTCAAGCTCCTCCAAGCTGAGCTTCCTTCCCTTCCTGCCCTTGAGGTACTTCTCTATCACGCGATAGCCGCCGATAGTGTACTCCCAGACCTCAGGCGGGATTCCGCAGAGCTTGGTGGTCTTGTTTATGGCCACGCAGTTCTTACCGTCGTACTTGACCTTCTCAACGGTTAGGTCGTCCCCTACGAGCTTCGGCTCGATTGGGAAGTCCACCTTCATTAGGTGGAGCTTGACCAGCTCCTCGCCGATGTCCCTGTACTTCTTGAAGGTCTCCCTGTCGTAGAGCGGTATCCTCGGGAAGTCAAACTTCAGGAACTCGGCGTAGCGCCTGCGATACTTGGGGTCGTGTAAAACCGCGTAGGCGTAGTAGAGGAAGTCCTCCGGCGTTATCTCCCCGTAGCGCTTCCTGAGCTCTTCAAGGAACTCGGGCTTGATGTTGGGCCTTTTAGTCTTGCTGTCGTCGGAGTAGAGATAGAGAGGAAAGAGATAGGTCCGGTTCACATTTTGAGCTGCAAAAATCCTATTAACAGTTATTGTTGTGACGACAAAAGCTGCATCAAATTCGTTAAGAACCTGCCTCGATGTTGCAAGTGCCATATTACCATGTGTAAGGTGTCTCATAGTGTCATGCTGGGCTCTTCTTAAGATCTGAGGCTCATAGTATACCCATCTCATATCAAAAGGCCGGTAACTCAATTTTCTGAACTTTGAATAATCCAACGGTGCTCCTACTATCCTTCTCCTTTTCTCTCTAAAGCTCCATCCTGAAGTCGAAGATATACCATACCTTTCTGCTAACTTAGAATCTGGAATGTTTGGATCTAGAATATCACTGATAACAGGTACTAGCTCATCTTCTGAAAACGCAATTAGGACATTATCCTTTCCAGTCTCGACTCCAGTGCTATAAACTTCAAAAATCTCGTCCAGCTTCGGGAACTTGCTGTACTCTTCCTCAAGGCTGAGGTCTTTTGGTACAAAGAAGTAGTATGGCTCTTTGGGCTTGAGTTCCTTCCACTCAACCGTTTTCCAGCTCTCGCTCCTCAGGAAATTATACTTCTCTTCCCTCGTCGTCTTTCCGCTATCGTGGACTATTGAGTAGTGATAGACTTTACATTCCTCGGCTTTGTGCTTCCCCTCCTTCAGCTTCACGAAGAGCGCTATGGCAACACCTTGCTGTATGTCAAAGACGTTCTCGTCGCTTTCGCCCTTCCTCGCGTTCCCGTGGAGGTTGAGAATGTAGATTTCATCGAAGCTCTCCATGAGGCTCTGCCTCATCCTCCTGTGGACGAGGCCGTCAAGGTACGAGTTGTTCGTGATGAAGCCGACTATTCCTTTACCGTTCTGGTCTATCTTCCACTGGGCGAAGCGGATAAACTTAACGTAATCGTCCTGTAGGGCGTTTCTGGATTTCTCCTTCTCAACCCCCAAGCCTTTCATGTAGTCTTTTAGGAGAGTCTGAATGTAAGTCTCATCTTTTCTTGTTTCATAAGGCGGGTTACCGATGACCACGAATATCTTTGCCTCCTTCTTCACCCTGTCGGCTTCCTCGCTCTCCTTGTCCAAAGCCCTCTCGAATAGACCAGCCTGTCCCCTCTCCCGCATCAAGTCAAGGGCGTTGGTGAGGTAAATCCTGAACCTCTCATCGTCCCTCAGAGTTATCCCCCACTGGTTGAGCACCATCGAGAGCTTGAGATGGGCGACAAGGTATGGAGAGATTAGGATTTCAAAGCCGTAGATGTTGTTCAACAGGCGTTCCTTGAGGTAGAGCTGGAAGAGGGTCCCCTTGATGTTTTTGTGTATCCTGTCGAGGACGCCACCCAGGAACGTTCCAGTTCCGGTGGCGGGGTCGAGTATAGTAACGCCCTCATCGTGGAGCCTCTTCCCAAACCTCTCGCGGAGTATCTCGTCCACCGAGTTGATTATGAACTCAACGACGGGAATAGGAGTGTAATAGACCCCCTTCGACTTCCTGAGCATGGGATTATACTCGGCTAAAAACGTCTCGTAGAAGTGAAGGAACGGGTCGAACTCGCCGTTTCCGAAGTGGAAGCGTCTCTTAAGCTCCTCAACGTCCACGTTGTTGAGTATCGCGATGAGCTCCTCCACTATCCATTCGAGGTAGTCGGGCAGGTCGGAAGCTACGTACTTGAATATCCCATGGACGACGCGGAGGGACTTGGGAACACCCCTAAATGCCACATTCTCCCTCGTGAGCCTGCCTTTTATCGTGAACCTCGCCATGAAGAGACCGTAAACTACCGTTTGAGCGTAGGCATCGGCGAAACTCACTCGGCTTCATTCCACTCATCAGGTGTTCTTTAAATGCCCTGTGCAGGTACTGGAGCTGTTCATCCTCCTTGAGGTTTTCCAGAACCACATCCTTTAGGATTTTTGCCCTCTTGGCAAGCACATGCGCAAGTGTTTCGGGGTCTTTGATTTTGGGAACGGTAAAGCTAAGAAATCCGTCGATGAGCCTCTGGAACCTCTCGACGTTCGATTCGATTAAATTGAAGTCCTCATCTAGAAGGGAAACCTCCTCTACCTTCTCACCTTTCTGATAGAGTATGAAGTCGCGGTAATTGGTTAGGATAAAGTTGTCGAGCCTCTCAGAATAGCGTTTGATCTGGCTTTTATCTCTCTTTGGAAGTCTGTGGAGGTCAAGTCAGGGGCTTTCGTCTCTATTTATCCGATTATTCCAGAATCCGTGAATATCTTGAAGTCTGGGGCACCAAAGGTTTCCCTACCCGGCTCGTGGATTATTTTGACGTTGTACTCCCTCGGGAACAGACCGCGCAAGAACTCGTGAAAAGCGGTACGGTAAGAATACTCAGTAGTCGCGCCCGCCCCATGAACCTTTTTGAGGGCCCTGGAATAACCCCTCAGAACACCCGGCTTCATTTTATCACCAGAGATAGAAAGTGCTCATTGCTTAAAGGCTTTCCCAGAAAACTTTTTATCACCAGATTCCAACTATATTTGGTGAGACTATGGGACTTACAAAGGTAACTAGGAACTATCAAATTACTATACCAAGCGATGTTAGGAAGAAGCTGGGGATTAGGGTAGGGGACGTTCTAGTGGTCGAGGTTAAAGACGGAAAGGTAGTGCTCAAAAAAAGCGAACTTGAGCTTCCCCTCCTTCCGGGAGGAAAAGGGTTGAAGGTGGAGGACATCGAAGAGGCCATAAGAAGAGGTCAGGGTGAAGAGGAGTGACGGTAATAGACACCAATGTCTTTATCTATGCCGTTCTGAAAGACTCGCAATTCAATGAAGAGGCAAGAAACCTCTTGGCATCCTTTGAGAGGTGGACGGTTCCAAGCATCGTCCTCTACGAACTGTACTGGTTCTTTCGGGAGGAGGGATACGAAAGGAGCGACATAGAAAAAGTTGTACTAGCCATCCTAAACAGCCCCCGGACTAAGGTGATAGGAGACAGTGGAAAGTACACCAACCGTGCCCTTCAACTCACCAAAAATCCAAAACGTTTCAACGACATGATTATACTGGCAACTGCTGAGGAGTTTGGGAAACTTGCAACCTACGATAAAAAGCTGAGAAAAGATGCAGAAAGGCTGGGCATCGAGGTGATGCCCTGACTCAAACCCTCTCAAACACTTCCTGGGTTATCCTGAGCACGGCTTTGTAGAGCTTCTCTGTGATGATGCCCTCTTCGTAGTGCTCGGTGAGCTTGTCCTTGTCGATTATCTCCTTCTTGCCGTCCGGCCACTTGACGATGTCGACCTCAAGGTCAACGTAGCGCGCCCTGTCAGGGTAAATCTCGACGGGAGTGTTGATGTTGTAGTACTCGCCCTTCAGGTTGCCGTCTCTGTCGTAATACCTGTGGACGAACCACCATTTACCTGCCTCTATCTCAGTAATCACATAGTCGCCGAACTCTATCGGAATGTCAAGGCCGTCGTAGAACTTGCCGGGCTTGAGGTGGCGCTTTATGGTAACCTTGAGCGGGTTCATGGAGACCTCAACTATCTCGCCCGGCCCTATCTTTATCCTCTGGCCGTCGGGCTTGTAGTGCTCCAGGCTGAAAAGCCAGCCCTTCTTCGGCCCCCTGTTACTAATCAAAGCCTCCCAGAAGCCCTGCCTCACCTTTCCCCTCTGGCCCGGAACCTTGGCGAGGATTCCCTCGGCTATTTCAACCGCAAAACTGAGCTCTGGGTCATAGGCTTTCAGCTGGTGGTGACCCTCAACGGTGGGAACAACCTTGTTTCTTATCTCGTCGAGCTTCTTCTTTGCCCCTCCACCGAACTCGACCTCGTAGATGTTCCTGCCCTCAATTATGACGGATGGAGCCGTGTAGGAGTCCGCCTTCTTGAGCTTGTCGGCGAGCTTGGAAAGCTTTATTATCTCATCCCTGAGGGTGTTCCAGTCCTTATAGGCTGCGGCAGTCCTCCAGAGTATTCCCCACTCCCCGAGGTCTATGCTGAGTCCGAGGATCCTAAGCCTCTCCCTCTCGCTCTGGTCGCGTATCTTTCTGGATATCTTCACGTGCCTCTGCGCCCCTATCGGCTTTGGAATGAGCACCGCGTAGTCACCGGGAATGGTCAAAGTAACGCTCAGATGCGGCAGGAGGTTGTGCTTCTTGACCTGGACGAGGACTTCGTCGCCTTCCATAGCGTTTGGAAGCTCGTCGGCAACGACTGTGCCTATGGCACTGCCTATGTCGATGTAAACGTAACGCTCGTCTCTCTTGACGATCATTCCCTTGTATATCCCATAGAGCTGGTAGGGAAGCTTTCTAAAGAAAACATCTATCAGCTCGTCCTCAAGGACCTTCCTAACCTCCTCAACCCTCGTCCCAACGAGAACGACACCGTGATGGTTCTTCTTGTCGTAAACATCAACGTCAAACTCGTCGTAGGTCTTTTCGAGGTTGAAGCGCTCGACGATCTTCTGGCTCGGCTGGGAGATGCCAAAGCCCCTGTCAAGGAAGAGCTTCGTGAGGGCCGTGCTGTAGATGCCCCTAACCCGAACTGAAACTCCTGTGTCTGTAGACACTTTCACCACCCCTCATTTTCTTTTCCACCACTCCTATGAGCGTCAGACCTTCGAGTATCTCGCCGGCTCTCCCAACGCCGCTGAGCTTCTCCACGTTCCTCGCCTCGACCCACAACAGGCCCCTTGAATGCCAGTCCTTTAGGGCCTCCTCAACCTTGTGAACGTCGCCAGGGTGAGAGTAAAGCCTGAGCATGAAGGTTTTCACAACCTCAAGCTCAGCCTCAAGCTCTTCAATCTTCCGGAGCTTGTCCATTATACTCACGGGTACCTTTTTCTCCTTTTCGCCCTCGGCCAGAAGGGTGAGTCCCTCAACCTCAGTGGCAAGTTCTTGAATTGCCCTGCTCACAGCGTAATCGTAAACCCGGTGGAAATGAACAAGTCTGTCAAGAGCAGTGTTCAGCCGTAGCCGAGCGTCATAGTCGGTTGCTTTCGCCAGCAGAGACAGGATCTCCTCAAGGCGGAACTTCATCTGGTGCTCGTTCCTGTGGAGCTCCTTGGCAAGTTCCTCAGCTCTTCCACCAATCTGGGCCATCTCCCGGTAGAGAACAGAGGCTATCTCAAGCTTCTCTCTGGAGAGCATGTAAAGTCCCTTGATCCTTGCAAGAAGAGCCTCATAGTCCTTCTCCTCGTAGATGCCAGGAAACTGATGCTCAAATTGAGCGTGGAGCTCCTCGAGACGGGACAGCCTGGCCCTCAGTTCGTCAACGTTCATGCGAAAACCCCCTGAGGGTTATCTAGATTTCTCCCCCTACTTGTAGTTTTCGATAATCGTTGGGTAAACAGAATCACTTACCCAAACCTTTTTTTAAGCCAAAATGTTAATCATCTTGGTGCTTGAAATGGTGCTCTATGACCGCTTTGGCAGGCCGGTGACGAACCTCAGGATTTCAATCACACGGGACTGCAACTACAGATGTTTCTTCTGCCATCGAGAGGGCCAGCACTTCAACGTAAGGTTAGAACTCACTCCAGCAGAAATCGAAAGGCTCGTTAAAGTGGCCTCAAACCTAGGGATAAAGAAGGTCAAGCTAACCGGCGGCGAGCCGACTGTGAGGGACGATATTATCGAGATAGTTAGAAGGATAAAACCCTACCTAAGGGACCTCTCGATGACGACCAACGGAAGTCGTTTAAAAGAGCTAGCAAAACCCCTGGCAAAAGCAGGCCTTGACAGGGTGAACGTCTCGCTCCACAGCCTTAAGCCCGATGTTTATAAGAAAATAACCGGCGTTGACATGCTCGATGTCGTTCTTGATGGCATTGAGGAGGCCGTCAGATACCTCAGCCCGGTCAAGCTCAACATGACAGTGATGAAAGGCCTCAACGACAGCGAGATATGGGATATGATAGGCTTTGCGGCCAAGACCGGCACGATACTCCAGCTGATAGAGCTCGAGGCACCGAGAGAGATGACACAAACGAGCTTTTTCAGGAAATATTTTTACCCGCTCAAGCCCGTTGAGCAGAAGCTCGAAGAGATGGCTGTAGAGACTCGTGAGAGAAGAATGCACAGGCGCAAGAAGTACTTTGTTCCGACAGAGTATGGAATAGCCGAGGTCGAAGTCGTCAGAGCTATGCACAACACGATTTTCTGCGCCAACTGCACTCGCCTTAGGGTCACCTCAGACGGCAAGTTCAAAACCTGTCTGCTGAGAAAGAGAGACCTCATAGACTTTGCAACTGCTCTAAGGAACAATGCCAGCGATGCAGAACTTGTTGAGCTCTTCCGGAAGGCAGTCCTAATGAGAGAGCCCTACTGGAAATAGTTTAATACTACTTTGCCCTAAACTACAAGGGTGACTGGATGGGAGTTGACCTCATAACCTTCGAGGGAATTTTGCTATTCATCATTACCACCTACTGGCTCGTCAGGGTTAGACGTTACTATTATCTCGCAAACAGCCACTCCAAAAAGGCTATTATTGGACTCGCAGTCACGCTAACTCTCCTCGGACTCCTCGGCGGGACAGTTATTATCCTCACGGCCTTTGGGAGAAACGTACTATGCCCCATACTCGAGCTTATAACAATCGGAATGTTCTTGCTCCTATCACTTCTGTCACTCAGGTGTCTAGAGCGGGAGATTTGTGAAATATATGCCAGGAAAGAAGAAGGGGAGAGCGGGATAAAAAAGTCTGATGTCTTTCTCGTCGAGAGCACTGAAGAGGCCAAGCTTTTGCTGAAGGCGCTCCACAGAGAGAAAGTGCCGATCCTCGTCATTAGCAGGCGAACATGGGAAGAGTGGGTGCGCGAATTTGGAATAGAGCCGGAGAGATTCCTGTGGCTCAGTGGGGTGTCCCACAGGCATGCCGTCAGCCCCAGCAGTCTGCATATCCTCCGGGAAGAGGCCGTCAAATTCATGAGGAACCACGAGAAAAGTGCAATTTACATCGAGGGAATAGAGTACTTGATGTTCTACTCGGAGTTCAGCGCCATAGCAAAGTTCCTCTTCACTCTCAAGGATTATGCAGTTGTCAGCGGTGCATACATGATAGTCCTCGCCATACCGCAGATTCTAGATGAGAAGCAGTTCAACATCCTGGCCAGGGAATTCAAGAGACCCAACATAAAAGAGATCGAGGAACTGCTTTCCAGCAAGGCATTCTTTGGAACTCTACTGCGCGAGGATTTAGACAAACTGGCAAAGAGAACAAACGTTAAAAGCCGGGAGCAAGAGGGAGAAAACAATGCCAGCAATAAGAGTGCCGAAGGAGAAAGCGGAGCCAGTAAAGAGGAAACTGAAAAAGCTTAACCTATATGATGGAAAGAGGAGGCCAGAGAGGGAAGAAAACCATGTTCTCCTGCCCGTCCTGGACGATCCCATAGTCAAGGAACTCGGCTACGAAGTCCTTGAGGTTGAGCTCCCCCTCAGACCGGAGAGGCAGATTTACAAAAACCTAGAAAGTGTTCTGGCAGAGCGCCTTAGCGAAGAGGAGCTCTCCTATCTGAGGCGCTACGACGTCGTGGGGGACATCGCAATAATCCAGATCCCGCCCGAGCTGGAGCACAGGATCAAGGATATCATCTGGGGCCTGAGGAAGGTTCACCCGTTTCTGAAGGTCATTGCAAAGAAGGGCTTCCATGAGGGGGCATTTAGAATTCGTGATTATTCCATAATCTGGGGCGAGAAGAGGCTGACGACAGTTCACAAGGAGAACGGCGTTAGGATAAAGGTGGACTTAAGCAAAGCCTTCTTCAACCCGAGGATGAAGGGCGAGAGGTATAGATTAGCTCAGCTCGTAAACGATGGTGAGATGGTTCTGATTCCCTTCGCCGGTGTTCTACCGTACGCCCTCGTCATAGCGCGCTATAAACGGGTCAAGATTACCGCCGTCGAGCTGAACGGAGATGCTTACAGGCTCGGCCTTGAGAACATCGAGCTGAACAGGAAAAACCTGAAGGGCGAGATAGAGTTCCTCCACGGCGATGCCTTCAAGGTTCTCCCAGAGCTGCCAGTGTTCGACCGCGTGATAAGCCCCACACCAAGAGGGGTGGATGCCCTGGCCCTAGCCCTGAGCAGGGCCGAGAAATGGCTCCACTACTATGACTTCGTCCACGAGGACAAGATCGAGTCCTTCAGACGGAGAATCCTTGAAGAATGCAGGAGGCAGGGAAAAGATTGCGAGGTTAAAGTAAAAAAGGTGAGCGACTTCAAGCCGCACGTGTTCAAAGTGTGTGCGGACGTGAAAATTTTGAAATAAAGCCTCACTTCTTCAGAAAGTCAAAGAGCGTAGCCTGCTTGCCCTTCTTCTTGGGCTTGTCGATCTTCTCGGCCTTCTTCTCCTTCTCGACGGCTTCCATCTCTTCCTCTGCCTTTTCGAGCTCCTCTTCTCTTATCCCCTCTTCTTCGAGCTCTTCTGCTTCCTCGACTTTTTCTTCGGATTCTTTCACCTCAGCTGTCTCGACTGCTGCCTTAACGTGCTCCTTGAGCTCGCTCCGCTCCTCCTTAAGGCGCTTGTGAATGTTGAGGCTCTTGCCCCATATCGTCTTCGCCTTCTCCTTGTCGCCAACTATGAACTCGACCTCCTTCTCACTCAGGTCGAGGAAGACGACGAAGTGCGCCGCCATGTCGGGATTGTGCTCGAATATAGCCTTGAGGATGTTGAGGGTTTCAAGGGCCTCGAGCTTCGCCATGTGCATCTCGCTCATTATCTTCTTGACCACCGAATCCCTGAGCGAGCGCTCCTCCTTGCTCTCGGTGAGGAGCTTTATCGTCTTCGGCGGGTAAATCCTCACGAAGCCCTTCTTCTTGACGCCAGCCACTGCAACGCCGGCGGTCATCATGTCCGTGGCGTACTTCCAGAGTCCGTAGTTACCCGTCCTCTGGGCCCTGCCAAGGTATATATCAGCTCTGCTAAGCGCTTCGTAGGCCCTCGCTATGTCCTCCGGCTTGTAATAGACGTAAGGCAGGTTCTCGTCTATCCACTGGAGGAGCTCATTGGGGAACATGTCAACGCCGAGAACGGCCAACTTTGCGCGTTTGGCGTTGTCCGTTGCGAACAGCTGAGCCAATGCCTGGAAGACGCTCTTCTCCACGTCACGGTACGCGAGAACCTCTCTGGCGTCCTCGATTCCACCCGAGACAACAGTCTGAAGGTCGTTTATTGCCGCCCTCAAGTCGCCATTGGCGCGCTTGGCTATCTCTTGGAGGATTTCCTTCGGAACGGTTACACCCTCTGCCTTTAGAATCCTTATGAGGGCCTTCATTATGTCCCTCTGGCTCAGACGCTTGTATTCAACTATCTGGGTCTTGTTTCTTATCTCCCTCGGAACCTCCCAGTAGTGGTTGGCTGACATGATTATCGGGTTCCTGGCTTTGTCGATGAGCTTCGCTATCTCTCTTGCTCCGCTTGGTTCTATGTTGTCTGACTCGTCGAGGAATATCAGCTTCCTCCTCTTTCCAAGAATGTCCATCGTGTATGCTGCTTGGACGTAGCGCTCTATCTTCTCGTAGGTCCTCTCGTCGCTCGCGTTGAGCTCGATGACCTCGAAGCCGTACTCTCTGGCCAGGGCGTAGATGGTGGTGGTCTTGCCCGTCCCCGGAGGTCCAGCGAGGAGGAGAGCCTTCTTCTTCGGCGGATTACCGTGCAGCCATGTCTCTATCCATGCCCTTACCTGCTCCAAAGCCTTGTCCTGATTCACTATCTCGCTCAGCCTTCTCGGGCGGTACTTCTCAACCCAGGGAACATCGAAGGAGGGCATGGCCATCACTTACCCATCAGGGTGAACTGAGCGAGCAGAGCCTCGAGCTGAATCATCTCGTTCGCTCCCTCAACGAGCCTGAAGTTGTACTCGCCTATCTTGTCCGCCAAAGCGACCTTTCTGTCCTCTGGAATTGTGAGGTTGAACACTTCCTTGTGCATCTGGATGAGAACGTCCTCGCCGCTGAGCCCCTGCTTGAGGAGAATCTCCCTCAGCTTCTCTCTGGCCTTGAGGAAGTTGCCCTCGAGGGCAAGGTTCATCATCTCACGTACATCTTCCGGACGAGCCCTGCTCGCAACGAGGAAGACGTTCTCATCGGTTATCTTTCTGTCGAGCGCAGCAGCTGCCTGAAGGACATTTATTGCCCTCCTGAGGTCGCCTTCAGCGACATAAAGGAGCGCCTGAAGGCCGTCCTCAGTGAGCTCAAGCCCCTCGTTCTCGGCTATGTACTTGATGCGCTTTGCTATGTCATTATCGTTGAGCGGTCTGAAGCGGAAGATGGCACACCTCGACTGTATTGGCTCGATTATCTTGCTGCTGTAATTACAGCTGAGTATGAACCTCACGTTGGTCGAGAACATCTCCATTGTTCTCCTAAGCGCCTGCTGGGCATCCTGGGTTAAAGCGTCCGCCTCGTCGAGGAAGATTATCTTAAAGCTTGCACCACCTATCGGCTTAGTTCTCGCGAACTCCTTCACCTTCTCGCGGATGACGTTTATACCGCGCTCATCGCTCGCGTTGAGCTCGAGGAAGTTGTGTCTCCAGTGCTCGCCGAAGAGTTCCCTCGCCAAGGCTAAAGCAGCCGTGGTCTTTCCGACACCAGGCGGTCCTGCGAAGAGGAGGTGGGGCATCGAACCAGTTTTAACGTAGTGTTTGAGGCGCTTGACTATATGCTCCTGACCGACTATATTTTCCAGCCTCTGCGGCCTGTACTTCTCAACCCACGGCTTTTCAAGGATTTTAACCTCCTGGACTTCCTCTGGCATAGCTATCACCTTTCCTAAAAGGCTTATGCGCCTCCGGGGTATTAAGCCTTTTGCCCTTCCGAACCCCCACTTCCAGGCTCTGATGAACCTAAAGGAGAAGTGCAAAACTTTTATACCTCGGTGTCCAAAAACTTTCGGTGGTTCTCATGGCGAAGCTCGACTGGATTAGGGAAGAGCTCCAGGAGCTTAAGGAAAAGGGCCTCTACGTGACTATTAGAAAGCTCGAGAGCGCCCAGGGGCCCTGGGTTGTAGTTGACGGAAAGCGCGTTCTCAACATGTGTTCGAACAACTATCTCGGACTCGCTGCACATCCCAAGATTAAGGAAGCTGCCATCAGGGCTATTCTCGACTACGGTGTTGGTGCCGGCGCCGTCAGAACCATAGCCGGTACCATGGAGCTCCACGTTGAGCTGGAGGAGAAGCTGGCCAAGTTCAAGAAGAGAGAAGCCGCAATTCTCTTCCAGAGCGGCTACAACGCCAACCTGGGAGCTATAAGTGCGCTCCTCAAGAAGGGCGAGGATGGAGTATTCATTAGCGAGGAGCTCAACCACGCGAGCATAATCGACGGAATGCGCCTTAGCGGCGCCCCAAAGGTCATTTACAAGCATCTCGATATGGAGGATCTCAAGAAGAGGCTGGAGGAGAACAAGGACAAGAAGAAGAAAATCATCGTCAGCGACGGTGTCTTCTCGATGGACGGCGACCTCGCCCCGCTCCCCGAGATGGCGGAGCTCGCCGAGCAGTACGATGCTATACTCTACATCGACGACGCCCATGGTGAGGGTGTCCTCGGAGACAGCGGAAGGGGTATAGTAGACCACTTCAAGCTCCACGACAGGGTTGACTTCGAGATGGGTACGCTGAGCAAGGCCTTCGGCGTCATAGGCGGCTACGTCGCCGGTCCTGAGGAGGCCATCGAGTACCTCCGCCAGAGGGCCAGGCCGTTCCTCTTCTCGAGTGCCCCGAACCCACCTGACGTTGCCGCGGCAATAGCGGCCGTTGAGATACTCCAGAAGAGCGACGAACTTGTCAGGCAGCTCTGGGACAACACTCACTTCCTCCAGAACGGATTGAGAGACCTCGGCTACGACCTCGGCAACACCAAGCACCCGATTACCCCAGTCATGCTCTACGACGAGAAGCTCGCCCAGGAGTTCAGCAGGAGGCTCTACGAGGAGTACAACATCTTCGCGCAGGCAATCGTCTATCCGACTGTCCCACTCGGAACTGCCAGAATAAGACTCGAGCCGTCAGCGGCCCACAGCAAGGAGGATCTCCAGTACGTCATCGACGCCTTCGAGGACCTCGGAAAGAAGACTGGGTTCCTGAAGTGAATCTGGCCTCTGTTCTTTTCTTCTCCATTACTCAGCCGCCAAATAAATAAACGGTCTGCCAGTTTTTCTGAATTTTGATAGTAAATTTTATAAGCCAATATAAAGCAATTAGTATGGTAACTCACTATGGTAAGCAAGAAACCTTTGTTAATAGTTTTGGTGTTGATCCTCCTCGGAGGAACCGCAGCAGGGGCCTTGAACTACACTGCAGGCAACGAAGACTCCGTAACCAGAATCCTTGGTTACGACGTATACAAAATAGAAGGCTCTGGTGATTACATCATCTACTATCCTCTCCCCAATGGGAGCATTAAAGTTCTCAAGAAAGGGGAAGCAGGGGGGTTCTTCCCAACCTTTGTGAAGGTGCCAAGGCAGGAATGGATTAGGGAGCTCTCGACGGGCGAAGAAGCCCTCTACGCCCCACCAACTCCCCTAATACTCTACGTCACCAAAGACGGAAAACTGGGGATCAAAAGTCTAACTTCCAGTAGGGTCGAACTCGACGGGGAGAAGACATTGAACCTGAAGGGAGGGGTTGGAGTCCAAGTCATCGGCTCGTGTCCAAGGGGCTGGATAGACTTCGGAGGCAGATACTGCCTTAACCCCCAATGGGACCTGTACTTTGAAAGCAGGGCAAAATCAAAAACCTTCAACGAATGGGTCTCAGTGATGGGACTAAAAATAGAAAACAAAGTCGCAGAAGAGATAGATTTCGACTGGGATCTCGTGCTCAGCAGGAGTACCTACAGCTACTGGACGATTGGAATTGACGTTGGGCCCTTAACGGTGCTTAGCGTATCCAAGGGACACCGCTTCGAAGGCTGGGCACTGGATATAAGCTATCAATCATTAGGGCCCTTAACAGTTAATTCAAACACTTGGGAGAGGTATCTTAACATCAAGGTGGAGTACATTGTGGCCCACGCTAAGGTTCCCGCGTACGACAAGCTCACGAGGAGGTATGTGGACATAGAGATAGCACAAACATACCCAATCAAAATCCACAGCACCGGAAAGTACACGATATGGGAGTCTCCTACAAGGGGCATCTACTTCACAGAGTCGCAAGGGAACAACCCTCCAAGGATCACCACAACCCCCAACATCTGAAGCATCTCAAAAGAAGCGGAGTGGAAAAGGAAGTGGATAAGTGCTGGGAGTTGGAAAAGTGCCGTCTATGTTAGACAATCTCAAAGTGAGGTCTTCTCATCGAGCTCCAGCCTGAGCATCCCAATAGGCTATGCCGCCGGAAAGTACCTTGCGGGCATAAATCCCACCCTTGGAAGACTGGCCAGCGCGCTCAGCCTGACGTTTGGGTTCCACAAGTACATGAACGCAGCTTCAATGGCAGAATACAGCGTCGACGTCAAGCCCAAAAAGAGTTGCTACGCAATGTACAGCGTTCTGGGGGTGAAGGTGAGGACTAGTGGGCCGAAGGTCAGCGTGCCGCTTGTGTTTGGCGTTATAACCGACGGCAGGTCCCCGTCCCCACCCTGCGATCCAAGAACAGGCATGTGCGTGAATTCTGACAACGATATCATAGGCTAAAGATCTCTTTCCTTTTTTCAGAACTTAACCCACTCAATCTTATAGTACACGACGTCATTGTCCTCATCAACGACCGCCATCACCATATTTTTCCTGACGCCGTGGGCAACTCTCACGCGAGCCGTTATATCGTTAGGGCTGAAGCGGAGGTTCTCCGGAACGACCCATATCAGCCACTGGGAGTGCTCGTCCATTCCGCGCCTGTAAACCCTGAAGTGGGAGCCGAACTTAAGGGCCGACTTGACGATATAGCCCCTGTCGCGCAGGTCTTTGTAAACGAGGTATTTGATGTCGAACTGGTCGTCTTTTTTCCGGCCGAGTTCAAAGAGCTCCTCAAAGGAGAGCTCCTTACCACCGTCAAGAACCTTTATCTTGCCCCTCTCCATCAGATAGGCCGCCTCGATGAGCGAAAGAAAGAGCTTTCCGTTGACGACCTCGCCGAAATAGCGCTTGTTGTAGAGCTGATTTATTGCCTTCTCCCTCTCGCTGAAGGCCCTGTCACCGCTGAGTTTGAACTCTATCGGCTCCTTCAATTCCTTCCACCCCACTCGTCGGCCGGCATAAGCATGTAGTAGGCATCCTCGCCGTCGGCGTAGTAGCCTATTATCCTTTTAATCTTTCTAAAGCCGAAGCGCTCGTAGAGCTTTATGGCATTTTCGTTGCTGACACGAACCTCAAGCCCTATGTAGCGCGCGCCCTTCTTTATCAGTCTTTCTATCGCCTCACTCAATAAAGCAGAGCCTATGCCGTTGCCTCTGTAAGCCGGATCGACGGCGATGCTCATTATGTGGCCCTCCAGGTCGGGCCTCAGGTAGGCCATGATGTAGCCGATAACCCTGCCGTTGTACTCCGCGACAAGAAATGTATCCGGGTTGTTTTCGAGAAAAATGAGAAAGACGCCCCTGGGGTACTGCTCACGAAACGAGGCACGCTCTATCCTAACTATATCTGGAATGTCAAAGAGCTTGGCGGGCCTTATAACCACCATCGAGAGGGGAATCCTTCCCCCCAGTTCCCGGACGGAGACACTCATATTATAACCTACGTGCCAAGGCTTTTAATGTTTAGCCTCAAAAAAGAAAATTAAAGAGAGCCCATTCTTCAGAATACTCTGTGGCCTCAATGCATATCCCAGTATTTGGATCGCATATCGGAATCCAATATGATTCTGGCACGTATATGTCCGCATACATAGAACCAAGGTAGTATCCCTGGCCGTTATAGTCAAACCTCACCGGACTGCGATAGAAAGTAGCCTGGAATGTCTTGTCTTTGTCAGTAGGCAGGACTGTTATACCAACAAGGGCATATTCCTGACGGTCTTCAGTTAGCCCAATTCCAACTGAAAGCAGCAGAGGGTAGAGAACAACGCCCTCTGGCAGTGAAAGAGCCGGTAAAACTGCCGCCGAAGCGCTAAGCAGCGGAATAGTCGAGACATCGTGTGCAACAACAATGTTGTTCACATCGAGGTAGTTTGTATTTACAGTACCTCCAGGTTCCCAGTATTTCTGTGTATAGTACATGATTCTTGATAATGTGCCACCATACGGAGAAGGATATCCATACTCCTTCAAGGAAACAGCCTGGAGTTGATTATAATTTACGACTGGCTGGGCCATGAGAATATATGCAGTTGGATCGAGTTCTACATCTACCGCACCAACCAAGTGCAAACGATATTTCGTTATGGCAGCATCACCTTTAATACCGACCCCAACTATGGTGGGATTACTAATTTCATCATTATGTATCCATTCTGAATACGAAAGCCAAATATTGTCCCCCCCTAGTGTGTAAACCGTTCCTACAACACTGCCCTCGTAACTTGAACCGGTTCCCGTTTTGTCAACCGCAGCGACGGCAGAGAAGGTTATTTCAATGCCATAGCTTGTGGAAGATTCAAACTGCTCTCTGAGAACAATGTCATCCATATCATTAACGTCCCCATGGACATACGCCACTGCCAAAGGAATCTCAGTGTCTCTTTCAATATCAATAACCTCCTCAAGCTCCCATACATAGCAATATGGATAATACGGATCAGAATAACACTCCTCTAAAAACCAATCCGGAGGAAAGCTCTCCACACTAACATCTTGACTTGTTGAATCGGAGCTAACATTTAGTTCAAGTTTTTGAAGTTGTTCCCTAGAAAGCAACTTTTGGAATCTCTTGGTTACTTGGATTTCTACGGTGTTATCTTCACGGAATTTTCCGATATCAAGTGGAACCCCACCGATGAAGTAGTAGAGCCCATCGTCTTCATAGCTCGTGCCAAGAAGAATTATTCCCGGTCTTACCCAAGAAGGATTCGTGCCAGAGGCCCTCAACTGCAGTTCCCAGTTTTCTGCATACTCCTTAAGTCTATTATAGTCAAGTTTAATTTCATTTCTCCCGGAATAAACTCCCAAACTCAATGGAGTCCCATCTGGAAGCATTGCAATAACTGTCACTGTTTTAAGACCCTTGCCCTGCAGTATTACCCTAACCACCGGCTCTTTTAGCGGAGGACTCTTGTAGTAAACAACTTTGACTCCGGCATAGTCGCTCGCCTCAACCGGCGTGCTGAAAACTGTCCACAGGAAGGGCCCTATTATCAAGAGGCCGAGAATTAACACAACAGCTTTTCTGCGTTCTATTGTCATAACCTAGGAAAGTAAACAACTTGTAGTATAAAAACTTTTCGATTTGATAATTATAACCTAACACACCAAAGCTTTTAAGGCTTGAGGGAACTCTAAGCGGGGTGGCCACCCCGGCGTGATGAGCACTCTCGAACCTGACCCAGGGATGATGACCGGATTCCTGGCTGATTGCCGCCGTTTTCTTCACTCCCACTATCCCGTTGAGTAAAACTTATAGCCCGGAAAAACCAACCTACTCGACAGGTGGTGTTATGCGAATTAAAGAGGAAGCCGTTGGAATAGTAACCGGTGAAGCCACCGTCAGCTCATTTCAGTTCTACGCTCAGCCCGATGTAGACCTGAAGTTCGGCGACTTCGTCGTCGCCAAGCTCTGCAAGGAGGCGAAAGAGAGAGACTGCCGCTGGAGTGACGACGTCGAGTGGGTAATAGGCACGATTAGAGGCCTCAAAAACATAAACTGGCTCCTTAGCGAGGGGAAGAGCACTTTCCACTCCCTCCAGCTCGACATAAAGGAGTACGGTGAGAGCATAGGCGAGAACGAGGCTTTGATAGTGAACGTCCGCGTGCTCGGTAAGGTCCTCCTTAACGGCGAGAAGGCTGAGATAGTGCCCAACCGAGTGCCGGTTCCAAACGGCAACACCGTCTATAAGGCCAGCTCGGAGCTGCTCAAGGCGATTTATTACGGTGGAGAGGGATTCATTGAGGTGGGAACACTCCTACTGAGAGAGGACGTGCCGATTTACCTCGACGCCGATGAGCTGGTTTCAAGGCACTTTGCGGTTCTGGCCGTTACGGGAGCGGGCAAGTCCAACACTGTTGCTGTTCTGATAGGAGGTATAGTCAACGATCTGAGGGGAACGGTGATAGTCCTCGACCCTCACGGCGACTACGTCAAGCTAAAGCTTCCGGGAACCGGGAAGGACTACGTCAAGCTCATCGAGGCAAAGATAATGCCGGAAGAAATGGACAGCGAAGAGTTGGCCGACCTCATAGAGGTCGCCAGCAACGCTACGATACAGAGGGAGTTCCTGGCCAAGGCATGGGAGACGGTTAAGTACGAAAACCCAGATTTAGGTGGAAGGGAGCTCATGGAAGCTCTGATGAACACGCTCAACGACTGGATAGCCAACAGAACTGCCTACTTCTGGGATGAGGGCAAAGGGGCCTATATCACGGAAGAGTTAAAGAGCGAGAGGATCGAAACGCTTCGCGGAGTGGTCTACAGGATTAGGCGTTTCCTGAGGAACTACGGCTCTCTCCTCACGAGCGAAGATTTAATAGCCCAGATAGAGCCCGGCAAGGCCAACGTGATCGACCTCGGTCCTCTTGACGAGGGTCAGATGAAGGTCGTTGTGGGCAAGCTTCTTGGAAAGGTCTTCGAGGCTCGCGTTGACTACGAACAGGCGAGAAAGAACCTCTTCAGGCTGAGGGAGGAGCTGAAAGAGAGACCGAACTCGAAGACAGCCGAAGAGATAGAGAAGTTCGAGAAGGTAATGCGCGAAATCGAGAGGAGGAGCCCAGCTTTAGCGGAGCCCGTGCTGATAATAGTCGAGGAGGCCCATATCTTTGCACCTCATGGGGAGCACAACGACGCCGTCAGGATTCTGAGCAGGATAGCGCGCGAGGGAAGGAAGTTCGGCGTTGGTCTTGGCATAGTCTCCCAGAGGCCCAACAAGCTCAACGAAGACGTATTGAGCCAGACCAACACAAAAATCATCCTCAGGATAGTCAATCCCAAGGACCAGGACTACGTTCTCAAGGCGAGCGAACAGCTGAGCTCCGATCTGCTCGGAGATATCGCAGCACTCGGCAAGGGTGAGGCGGTCATAGTCGGCCAGGCTATAAGCCTGCCCGCACTTGTCAAGATACACAACTTCAAGGCATTGGGAGGAGACTACGGCGGCGAGGACATAGGTGTAGTCGCCCGCTGGCGCGAAAGGACGCTTCGGGAGAAGGAGGAGCTGGAGAAACAGGCCTTCTACGAGGAGGAGGGCATAGAGATAGACCTCTGAGGTGTTAGAATGAGGTTCGCACACCTGGCAGACATCCATCTGGGCTTCGAACAGTACAGGTTGCCGTACAGGGCTGAAGAGTTCGCCCAGGCCTTCAGAGAGACAATAGAGAAAGTCGTCGAGGAAAAAGTCGATTTCATACTCATCGCCGGCGACCTCTTCCACCAGAGCAGGCCAAGCCCCGAGACCATAAAGGAAGCCATTGAAATCTTAAGCATTCCAAAAGAGAATGGCATTCCCGTCTTCGCCATAGAGGGCAACCACGACAGAACTCAGAGGAGGATTTCAGCCTATCACCTCCTCGAAAGCCTCGACCTCCTTTACCTCGTCGGCCTGAGGGAGGAGAAGGTCGAGAACGAGTACCTGACGAGCGAGAAGATAGGCGGGAAGTACCTCGTCAAGGGTGTCTTTGAGAGAGGAGGAAAAAGTGTCGAGATTCACGGACTCAAGTACATGAGCGCCGCCTGGTTAGAGCGCAATAGGTTGAGTGATATCTTCAAGCCAGAGAGCGATGCAATCCTCATGCTCCATCAGGGCATCAAGGAGCTCATAGAGAGAATGATGGGTGTCATTCCCGAGAGCCAGCGCGACTACTTCGAGCTGAAGATGGAGGACTTACCGAAGGGCTACGTCTACTATGCCCTCGGCCACATCCACAGGAGGTTCGAGACCAACTACGACATCGGGAAGGTCGTCTATCCCGGCTCCCTCCAGCGCTGGGACTTTGGCGACTACGAGCTCAGATACCGCTGGGACGGTAGAGCCTTCAAGCCGAAGGCCGGAATCGAAAAGGGCTTTTACATCGTGGAGGACTTCGAACCGCGTTTCGTTGAGCTTAAAGTTCGGCCATTCGTGGACATCAGAATAGAGGCAGATGAAGAAACCGCTAAGAGAGAGATTAAACGCTTGAGCACAAAAATCCCGAGCGAGGCCTTTGTGAGGCTCGACCTCAAGTGGGAGAGGCCCTTCGATGTCTCGACATTTCGTGATCTCCTGGACGTTAAGTATCTCTACATCAGGACGCGCTTCGAGAGGAAGCTGAAGACGGCTAAAGGTGGTGAACTGCCCAGGCCAAGCGAGTACTTCCTCCCGGTCGAGCTGAAAGCCATAGAGCTGACGGGCGAGAAAAAGTTTGAGGCTGTTGATGCCGTCGTTGAGCTCTTCCTCGGTGAGGGCTGGGATGAGAAACCCAAAAACAAACCGAGAGAAAAGCCCGAAGAGAAGCTGAAAGACGAAGAAAAACCGACAGAGAAAGATGAAATTTCAGAGAAAAGAGAAGCCAAAAAGCTCGAAAAAGTGGAGAAGAAAGAGGAGACCAAAGCAAAAGTCAAGCCTAAGAAGGGTTCTGACCTCTTAGCCTGGCTCGGTGGTGAGAGATGAAGATAGAAAAGCTCATAATCAAGGACTTCCGCTCCCACAAGCTCACGAAGGTAACCTTCACGAGTGGGATAAACCTCATAATTGGCCAGAACGGGAGCGGAAAGAGCTCCCTGTTGGACGCACTCCTGATAGGCCTCTACTGGCCGAGCAAGCCGAAAGACTTGAAGAAGGATGACTTCCTGAGGATAGGCGGCACCACGACTGAAATCACAGTCTTCTTCGAGAAGGACGGCGTCAAGTACCAGATACACCGCAACATAACGCGCGGACTTTCTTTCGTCAAGTACCACGACGGAAGCAGCTGGAGGGGATTGGAGAGCGGCCAGAAGCAGGTAAGGGACTGGATGGAGAAGCTCGTCCCCTACGACGTCTTCCTCAACGCGATTTACATAAGACAGGGTGAGATAGACGCCATCCTTGAGAGCGACGAGAGCAGGGAGAAAGTTGTCAGGCAGGTTCTCGGCCTCGACAGGTACGAGAACGCCTACAAGAACCTGCTCGAGGTAAGAAAGGAGATAGACGCAAGGATAAGGGCGATAGAGGACTACCTCAAGAGCACGGAGAACATAGACGAACTGATTGGAAACATGGAGAAGGAGCTGGCCGAGACCCTCAAGGTCATAAATGAGCTCTCGCCCGAGATTCCAAAGCTGATAAAGGAGCTGGAAGGCGTTGAAAAGAGGCTCAGGGATCTCGACGCCCTCGCCGAAGAAATCAACGCTCTCCAACTCGAGACCAGGAAGAGGGAAGGGAATGTAAAGGCCCTCGAAGCAAAGCTCCAGGAGCTGGAGAAGAGAATCGAAGAGAGCCGGAGCCGCCTTAGGGAGCTGGAAGAGAAGGTTAGGGAGTCCAACAAGCTTAAGGGAAGCGCCGAGCTCTATCTCAAGCTGGTGGAGTTCAGGAAGCAGTATGTTGATGAAAAGGCAAATGGAGAGAAGCTCGCCGAGAACTACAGGGTGCAGATTTCAGGCATAGAGGAGCGCCTGGCCGAACTCAGCGGTATGAAGAATCACCTCGGAGAGCTGGAGAAGAAGAGGGAAGAGCTCAAGAAAAAGCTCGCTGAACTCGAGGAGAGCGTTAAGGCCTACGAAGAGGCCAAAACCCTGAAGGCCAACCTAGATCGGCTGAGAATGAGGCTCAAGCTCGAGCCAGAAGAGATTGAGAGACTAGCCGCAGAGATTGAGGCTGCCAAAAAGAGGAAGGAAGAAATCCAGAGGGAGCTCGAGGAGATAAACGAGAAGAGGGGAGAGCTGAAGAACAGGGTCAGCGAGAGGAACAAGGCCATCATAGAGCTCAAAAAGGCCAAAGGCAAGTGCCCGGTCTGCAACAGGGAGCTGACGGAGGAGCACAGGAAGGGGCTGATGGAGAGGTACCTAGCCGAGGTTAAGGATGTCTCCAAGGAGATTAAGGAGCTCGACTCGCAGGAGAGAAAGCTCAGACGGGAGCTCGTGAAAGTCGAGGGGGTTCTCAAGGGGGAGCGCGAGCTGATAACCCAGCGGGAGCTCCTCGAGCAGATAAAGGAGCTCGAGGAGAAGCTCAAGTCCTATGACCTCAAGAAGCTCGAGAAAAAGGCAGAAGACTACGAGAACCTGAAGGGGGAGCTTGGAAAGATCGAAGGCGAGCTCAGAAGCCTGAAGGACGAGCTTGAAAAAGCCAAAGCCCTCGAGAAAAAGAAGGCAGTTCTCGAGAAGAAGCTGAAGAGCATCGAAGAAAAGCTCGCCGAACTCGAGAATGAACTCGGAGAACTCGGCTTCTCTGACATCAAGGAACTCGACGAGAAGCTCTCGGAGCTTGAGCCGATATACAGGAGGTACCTGGAGCTTAAAGGGGCGGAAAGTGAGCTTGAAAGAGAAAAGAAGCGCCTCAAACGGACGGAGGAAGAGATGGAAGAGACAAGAGAGAAGCTTCAGGGAGAGTTCTCTTCCCTCGAGGAGCTGAGGAAGAGGCTTAATGAGAAGGAGAAGCTCTACAGCCCGGAGGAGCACGCCGGGACCAGAGAGAGGTTCACCTCATTGAGAGAGGAGCTTGCAGGAAAGAGGGCTCAGCTCGAAGCCCTGGAGAAGAAGCGGAAGGAAACCCTGGAGAACCTCAAAAAGCTCAAGGAGGAAAAAGAGGAGAGGAAAGAAAAAATCAAAGGGCTTGAAAACCTAAAGAAGGCCCGGGAGAGAGTGCAGAACCTCAGGGAGAAAGTGAGGCGCTACAAGGCCATGCTGAAGGAGGGGGCCTTGGCCAAGGTCGGTGAGCTGGCAAGCGAGATATTCGAGGAGCTGACGGAGGAGAAGTACTCCGGAGTTACCGTCAAGGCCGAGGAAAACAAGGTGAAGCTGGGCGTCATCTACAATGGAAAGGAATACGGCCTCGGCTTCCTCAGCGGCGGCGAGAGGATTGCCCTCGGCCTGGCGTTCAGACTTGCACTCTCACTCTACCTAGCCGGAGAAATAAGCCTGCTTATACTCGACGAGCCAACGCCCTACCTCGACGACGAGAGAAGGAGAAGGCTCGTTGACATAATGCAGCGCTACCTCAGAAAGATTCCGCAGGTCATCGTGGTTTCCCACGACGAAGAGCTGAAGGACGCGGCCGACAGGGTGATACGGGTAAGCCTCGAGAACGGCGTTTCGAGCGTGAGGGAGGTGGAGCTAAGTGTATAGGCTCATAGACAGGGCGAGCGTCGACAGGATAAAGGCGATGCTCCAGAGGAGCTACGCGGAGGCACAGAACCAGCTGAAGGATATAGAGTGGCGTGAGCTTCCAGAGGAGCGGGTCAATAGCAGGGTTTATGCCGTCGACGGAAGCCAGGGCAAGCAGAGGCTCAGCGGGACGATATTCTACGCCGTTTCTTCTTATGCATTCGGAAACGGTCCGGCATACAGACTCGTCTATACCAACGCGATGCTATACAACCAGGGCATATCGGACCAGATTATCCGCCTCCAGATGGAAACCCTTGAGAACAAGCTCGGCTACCTCGCGGCGAAGATTGGAAACGTTGACTACGTCATGATGGACGGTACGCTTACCGGCTCGCTCACGAGGCCTCCGGTTTATCCGGAGAGTGTGAAGGGGATAACTACGATAAGGGGCGCTCTCGAGGAGGAAGGCCTCAAAGACCTCGTGAAGAAGTTCATAGGGATGCTCGACGAGCACTATTCGGAGCTTAAAGAGGGGCTGGAGGAAGGCGGGAAAATCAACGGGAGAGTGATTCTCGCCGATGAGAGGCTTGATGACTTTGAGGAGTTCTACAAGGCGATGGAGGGATTTCCGGTTAGAGACCTAGCGGCAACCCTGCCTAACAGAGGGGTCAGGATATCCGGAAAGACCCTCGACGCATACCTCAAAGGCGAGAAGAGCGCCGAAGAAATATTCCGGGAGATTCTGAATGAGTACGGAGAGGAGAAAAAGCTGTCCCTTGACGACGCCAGAAATGCCGTCCATGTCGTCCTTGGATACCTTGAGTACCTCTACTCCCTCGAGAAGCTGCTCAAGAAGAATCTCGTCTACATCGCCAAGAGCTTCTACAACAGGAAGATAACTCAAAAGCTTGGCATAGACATCGTGGACGTCCCCTATCTCGACGCCTACCTCAGGAGCCGCTTTGGAGAGGAGCGGGCAGGATACTACGTCATAACGCAGGGAGGAAAGGCGATAAGCCACAGGATGCCAAAGGTTCTGAGGAAGCACTTCCCCACCGTCGAGCACTACATCGAGAAGGGTGTGGCAATGGCCTACATCAGAACCATGAAGGGCGGCGTTATATACCTGCTCCAGAGCAACAGGGAAATTAACGATGAGCTTTTGAGCGAAATCCTCTGGCACGAGAGCAACGGCTACTTCAGACCCCTTCAGAGGGCGCATGAAGGAGTAAAGATAGAGAAGAAGGCCTTCGAGGCCGAGCTCGCGGCCCTGCTCAACATAATAAAGAGGGAATCGCCCGAGCTGAGAGTCTTCCTGAAGTACGGAAGGAGCCCGCTGGAGTGATACCAAAATCTTTAAACGGGTGGACAAATAATCCACGGCCATGAAGAAGTGGCTCCCCGCGCTGATAACCCTCTCCATTATCGCCTGCTTCCTGGGCGTTTACATCGGCTCGGTAAACGTGAGTCCTTCCGACGTCACTGGGAGCATATATTACGGGATAAAATCTGTCCTCGCACGATTATTCCCTTCGATTGAGACGGGGGAGGAGCCAAAGTACTTCATCATCATCTGGAAGCTCCGCCTGCCCAGGGTTCTGCTAGCTTACCTCGTCGGGATGAGCCTGGCCTCGGCTGGAGTCGCTTCTCAGGCACTTTTCAAGAACCCGCTAGCTGACCCGTACATAATAGGCGTAAGTGCTGGTGCCGGAATAGGGGCCGCGCTTGCCGCCATATACGCACCTGCGCATATGGGAGCTTTTGCACTGGTTTTTGCTATCATCTCTGTCTTCGTCGTTTATTCTGTTTCCAAAGTTGACGGTCACATCCCGGTCGATACGCTTCTCCTGGCTGGCATAGCTTACGGCTTCTTAGCGAGTGCGATAACATGGTACCTCGTCATAAGTCAGGGGGAAAAGGCCCACGTGACGTGGATGTGGCTCATGGGGACCTTCAATGGCTCTGACTGGGACGACGTGGGAGAGATGTTCATCATCGCCTTGTTTGGGGTTGGATTTCTCCTCTCGAGGTGGCGCGAGCTGAATCTAATACTCTTCGGCGAGGAAAGCATAGCGCTCGGTCTGGACGTGCACCTTTACAGAAAGCTGTTCATTGGAGTTATAGCACTTCTAACTGCCTTTGCCGTCTCCACTGCAGGAATAATCGGCTTCGTCGGCCTCGTCAGTCCCCACATAGTACGTCTCATTCTCGGCCCCAACCACAGGGAACTCACTCCGGCGTCGGCGCTCTTCGGTGGGGTCCTCCTGGTGATGGCTGACCTTCTCGCGAGAACCGTGGCGAAGCCAACCGAGCTTCCGGTGGGAATAATCACCGCCCTGATGGGGGCACCATTCTTCCTCTACCTCCTGATGAAGCACAAGAGGGGGGAGCTGTACTCATGATGGATGTGAGCGTTTCCTTCTCCTACGGCGAGAGGCAGATACTGAAGAGCGTCGAGTTTAGTGCAGATAAGGGCGAGCTGCTCGCGATAATCGGTCCCAACGGGGCGGGAAAATCAACGCTCCTGAAGTCCCTGGTGGGAATACTCAAGCCCATCGGCCACGTAAAGCTCAACGGGATTGACGTCCTCTCCCTCAAGCCCAAGGAAAGAGCGAAGCTGATAACCTACGTGCCGCAGAGCTCCTATCCGGAGTTTGCCTTCACGATAGAGGAGTTCGTCGAACTCGGAACCTACGCAACCAGGGGCGACGTCAAGGGAGCTTTGAAGAAGGTGGGCCTGTGGGGACGCAGAAAGGAGCAGATAACTAACCTAAGCGGTGGTGAGTACCAGCTCGCCTTGATAGCGAGGGCCCTAGCTCAGGGCAGCGACGTCATCCTCCTCGACGAACCGACTTCCCACCTCGATATCAATCATGCACTCCAGGTAATGGAACTGCTCCGCGAGCTTAGCAATGAGAAAATTGTGATAGCGGTTCTCCACGACCTGAATTTAGCGCTCCGCTACGCGGACAGACTGATTCTCCTCCACAGAGGAGAGAAGCGCTGGGAGGGAAGGCCCGAAGAGCTGAGCCCGAGAGTTCTGGGGGAAGTTTACGGCGTGAAAGCCAAAATAGTCGAGGTAAGCGGCCACAGGATAGTTCTTCCTGAGCTCGCAAAAGTTTAAAACGTCCGGTGAGAATATGGAGCAGAGGTGAGAGAATGGAAACGAAGAAGACCGGCACCACCACTGTGGGAATAAAGGCCAAGGACGGTATCGTCCTCGCGGCCGATACTCAGGCCTCGCTCGGCCACATGGTCGAAACGCTCAACATCAGGAAGATAATCCCGATCACCGACAGGATAGCCATAACAACCGCCGGGAGCGTCGGCGACGTTCAGGCCTTGGCGAGAATGCTCGAGGCAGAGGCACGCTATTACCAGTTCACGTGGGGCAAACCAATGAGCACGAAGGCAATGGCCAACCTGCTTAGCAACATCCTCAACGGGAACAAGTGGTTCCCATACCTGGTTCAGATAATCCTCGGCGGCTACGTTGAGGAACCAACTTTAGCCAACCTCGACCCACTTGGCGGATTGATATTCGACGACTATACGGCAACGGGTTCAGGAAGCCCCTTCGCGATAGCCGTCCTCGAAGACGGCTACAAAAAGGACATGAGCATCGAAGAAGCCAAGGAGCTTGCCGTTAGAGCGGTAAGAACCGCCGGAAAGAGGGACGTTTACACGGGAAGCAGGAAAATCCAGGTCGTTGCCATAACAAAGGAAGGCATAACGGAGGAGTTCGTCGAGTTCAATGATTGAACCAAAGCTCTTTTTAATTCCCTTTTTCGAGCTGGTCATATGAAAGATGGGACTCAACAGCTTGTATCAATAACACTCATCCTACTCCTCATTCTTGCACTCTACGGGGCCGAAAGGGTGACTGTTACTCCCAACATCGTTCTTGAGCAGGTAAATGAAATCCTCGACCAGGTTCAGGAGATAAGGAACCTCACCTTCAAGGAGATGCCCCAGATAATAGTGATCACCGAAAGCGAGGCCCTCGCTATGTGGAAACCCTCAAAAGCCGACGTGGAGAGGATGAAAATCGAGGAGCTCACCTACAAGATGACATTGATGCTCCCTCCAGATTACCAGTACATCAAGGAAGAGACCGAAAGGAGAGCCAACTGGATAGCGGCAACGATGGGAGACAGGATATATATCATTCAGGAGAACTTCATGGCCAGTCTCGACGTCGCAAAGAGAACGATAGCCCACGAGTCGGTTCATGTCCTCCAGAAGCAGTGGTTCGACGCCAAATACAGTGCCGACACTTTTGATGCAACTCTAGCTGTACGGGCGCTCGTTGAGGGCGACGCTGATCTTGTGGCGGATCTCTACTGCGAGAGGAACGGGATTCCAATCCACAAGATACGCTCCCTGAGCGAGAATCCGCTCACGGACATCAACATATTCTCCTACTTCTTTGGTGACAGGTTTGTGAGGTACCTCTACGAGAAAGGTAACTGGGAGCTTGTGAATGAAGCCTACAGCCGCTATCCTATCTCAACCCAGCAGGTTATGCACCCTGAGCTTTACCTTGAGAACATTGCGCCGGTAAACGTCACCCTGAGCATTCCGGAGAGCTCTCGGGTTCTGAAGGACGACAGGATGGGCGAGTTCTACGTTTACATCCTCCTGAGAGACCACGGCTACGACAACAAGACTGCGTGGAGTATTTCCTCGGCCTGGCGTGGCGACAGACTGCTTTTGACTCAAAACGCAAGCGGCTATCTTCTCCAGTGGAAGGTAGTCTTCTCCAACGAAGAGAGCGCGAAAGCCTTTGGAGAGGCCCTCGAGAAGCTGGCCAAAGGCAACGCCTACGCGAACTACACGATAAGGATTGAGGGGGATTCCGTTCTCCTCATCGCCGAGAGGAGGGAGTAGTGTGAAGATGAAGTGCCCAATGTGTGGGAAGGAGTACACCGAACCCGTTCAGAGGTGTGAGTGCGGCGAGCCCGTTGAGTTCGAGCTCTTCCATGGCGAGCCGTACATAGCAAAGAGTGTCTGGGAGCGCTTTTACGACTTCTGGCCGGTCGAGCCAAACCTCGAGCTGAGCCTCGGTGAGGGGGACACTCCACTGATTAGGTCAAGGCTCGGCAAAGAGCTCGGCGTAAAGCTCTACCTCAAGAACGAGACAGCCAATCCAACGTGGAGCTTCAAGGATAGGGGGACGTTTTTGGCGATGAGCTACGCAGTTAAGGTCGGCTACAAAGCCGTTGGGACTGTATCGACCGGCAACATGGCGGCGAGCGTTGCAGCCTACGCCGCAAGAGCGGGCCTGAAAGCCAGGATACTCGTCTCAGGGAGCGCGAGCGATGAGAAGCTCAAGGCCGTATCCGTCTACGGAGCCGACGTGATAAGAGTAATGGGCGACTACGGAAGGCTCTACTTCGAGAGTCTGGAACTCGGAGAAGAGCTCGGCATCTATTTCATGAACTCGGACAACCCCTTCAGAGTGGAGGGGTATAAGAGCATCGCCTTCGAAATCGCCGAGGAGCTAACGCCCGACTACGTTCTGATTCCGACCTCATCTGGCGGACTTTTCAGAGGAATAGCAAAGGGCTTTCTCGAGCTCTTCGCGAGCGGACTGATTGACAAGATCCCAACGCTCATAGCGGTTCAGGCAGAGGGCTGCTCGCCTATATGCAGGGCTTTCTCTGAAGGGAAAGAGAGGATAGAGCGCTTTGAGACTCCACGGACGATAGCCCATGCCATAGAGAATCCTTATCCCCCAAGCGGGAACGTCGTCCTTAAGCTCCTCCGTGAGCTGGGCGGAAAGTGCGTGACTGTTAGCGACGAAGAGATTTTAGAGGCACAAAAGAGACTCGCCGAAGAAGGCTTCTTCGTCCAGCCCTCAAGCGCGACAGGAATAGCCGCCCTCAAAAAGCTCAACATCCCCGAGGAAGCGAAAGTTGTCTCAATCCTCACCGGTTCCGGCCTGAAAACCATTTCCCAGATAGAAGGGAGAAGCGTTAGGGAGTGCGAGCTTGAAAAGCTTGAGGGATGTCTCAAAAGCGATTCATAAAGAATTTCCTGCCCCTCTCCCTGTTCAGCTCGTTCTCACTCTCCATTTTCCTAGGATTCTCAGCGAAGAGGAACAGGTAGAGCTTCGCCATGCCGGCCATCAGAAAGGCATACACTCCCACGAGTAGAGGGGCTATTCCACCGGTGAAATAGCCCCAAAACGCGAAGAGACCAGCTATTATCCCAAACGCCGATAGAATCATGACACGAAGGAGAATCTCGTAGCCGTAGCGCTCCATGAAGAGCGCGAAATCCATCGGCAACACCACTTTTACTTTCAAGTAAAAGTTTAAAAAGCTTTTGAACAAGGACACTAGGGCACATCAATATGCAGCAAGGCCTATAAATCGACCAGGATACTTCGAAACCGGTGGTGGCAATGCTCAGCGGAGTCGCCATGATGCCCCACGGCAACGACGTTCTTGACCCGAAGGATAAAAAGACGAAAAAGCTCGCCGAGACGCTGAAGGAAATCGGAAGGACATTCTCTGGAGCGGAAGCTTACGTTCTGGTCAGCCCGCACAACGTCAGAATGAGCGACCATCTCGGCATTATAATGACCGAACACCTCGTTTCGTGGCTCGGTTTTGCGGGCGTTGAGCTTCCAGGAGAATACGACACTGACCGCGAGTTGGCGGGAAGGATCTACGAGAAGGCTAAAGCCAAAGGCATTCCGGTGGTTGACATCAACTTCGCTGCCCTGAGCGGCGAGTATTCCCGCTTCCCGCTGACGTGGGGAGAACTAATACCACTCCACTTTCTCGAAAAGAGGCCGCTTGTCCTCGTAACGCCGGCGAGGAAAGTGCCGAGGGAAACCCTAGTCCGCTTCGGCGAGGTTCTTGCCGAGGTTCTCGAAGACTACGAGAAGAAGGTCGCCCTTATAATCAGCGCCGACCATGGGCACGCTCACGATCCAAACGGCCCCTATGGATACGCCCCCGAATCGAAGGAGTATGACGAACTCATTATGGGGCTCATTCGCGAGGACAGACTGGAAGAGCTTCTGAACATCGACGATGAGCTCATAAGAAAGGCCCTGCCCGACAGCTACTGGCAGCTGTTGATAATGCTCGGCTCGCTGAGAAAGGTTCCAATGGAGCTCAAAATCACCGCCTACGCCTGCCCGAGCTACTTCGGTATGGGGGCGGCGCTCTACGTGAGACCCTGAGTTTGTGCATCTCAAATACACAGCCCTTTATATACGCTTGGAAGTAGCAGTACACAGACTCAGAGCACGTCAAAGCTTATCTCCAAAAGCTCCTTGCTCTTCCTAAAGCGAACCTTCCTTATCTTTATCCTCCCTATTTCGCCCGTCGTTGCCGTGTGTTCCTCCTTGCAAGCATTTACGTTCCAGTCCTCGATGACGGCAACCTTGAGCGTTTTGACCTCCGGCAGTATCGGAAAGAGGTCGTACATATCCTCACCAAATCTTTTTTCGGCCTCATTCCTCGGAAGCTCATAGATGTGAATTGGAACGTTTTCTTTTACCTTCTCATTGGCGAGGCGCTCAATCTCTGCTACTTCCTCAGGAGTTAGTTTCCTGTCGAACTTGACGGTTAACCTTCCATGGTCCCCACCAACATAAACGCTCGTCGTCCACTTAGCACCCTCGCCAAGAACTTTAACGACCGCACCCTTGACCACGTGGAGGGCAGTGTGAGCTCTAACCTCAACTGGCTCCATAAGGCACCCTAATAGGTTGGAATATATGTTTATTAAAGCTACGGGTAAACTGAAACAGGGATTATTCAGTCTGATTTGAATGTTTTTCAGTTCATAAATGCCCCCATCGAATAATTCCCGCAAGGAACTTGCATTATTCAACAAAAACCGTTATAACTGTCAAGAACGATACATCAGTGCCAACCTAAAAACTTTTGAGGTGGTTAACATGGCTGAAAAGAAGAGAAAAAGGGTACTCATTCTCGGTGCCGCCGGAAGGGACTTCCACAACTTCAACGTCTTCTTCAGGGACAACCCCGAGTACGAAGTCGTTGCTTTCACCGCAACCCAGATTCCCGACATAGAGGGTAGACTCTACCCACCCGAGCTTGCCGGCGAGCTCTACCCGAACGGAATACCGATATGGAGCGAGGACGACCTTGAGAAGATAATCAAGGAGCACAACATTGATATCGTTGTCTTCGCCTACTCAGACGTCTCCCACGAGCACGTCATGCATCTAGCCTCTCGCGCTCACTCCGCTGGCGCCGACTTCTGGCTCCTCGGTCCAAAGAGCACCATGCTCAAGTCCAGCAAGCCGGTCATAGCGGTTACCGCCGTCAGAACCGGCTGTGGAAAGAGCCAGACCAGCAGAAAGGTTGCCCAAATACTTCAGGAGATGGGATACAAGGTCGTCGCTATAAGACACCCGATGCCCTACGGCGACCTTAGGAAGCAGGTCGTCCAGCGCTTCGCCAGCTACGAGGACCTCGACAAGCACGAGTGCACCATCGAGGAGAGGGAAGAGTACGAGCCATACATCGACAGGGGCATGGTTGTCTACGCAGGTGTTGATTACGAGAAGATACTCCGCGAGGCCGAGAAGGAGGCTGACATAATCCTCTGGGACGGCGGAAACAACGACTTCCCGTTCTACGAGCCTGACCTCTGGATAGTCGTCACCGACCCGCACAGGCCAGGCCACGAGCTCAAGTACCACCCAGGTGAGACCAACTTCAGGGCCGCTGACGTCATAATCATCAACAAGATAGACACCGCCAACAGGGACGACATCCAGAAGGTCAGAGAGAGCATCGAGAAGGTCAACCCGAACGCCATCGTCATCGATGGAGCTTCACCCCTCTACGTGGACAAGCCGGAGCTCATCAAGGGCAAGCGCGTTCTCGTCGTTGAGGACGGTCCGACCCTCACCCACGGCGGCATGAAGTACGGTGCCGGTTACATCGCCGCCAAGAAGTACGGCGCGGCCGAGATAGTCGACCCGAGGCCCTACGCCGTCGGTTCAATCGTTGACACCTACAAGAAGTACAGCCACCTTGACGTTATCCTGCCGGCCATGGGCTACGGTGCCAAGCAGATCAAGGAGCTCGAGGAGACCATCAACAGGGCCGACGCTGACGTCGTCATCATGGGTACCCCCATCGACCTCCGCCGCGTCATGAAGCTCAACAAGCCGGCCGTCAGGGTCAGGTACGAGCTTGAGGAGATCGGCGAGCCGAAGCTCAAGGATGTTCTCAAGGAGTTCGTCGAGAAGTGCGAGAAGCTCAAGAAGTGAGCTTCTTAATCTCCCGTTTTCTTTTCCATACTATTAGCCAAAAGTAATCTTTTTATAAAAAGAGACCCACTCAATCTTTGGTGAATGCCATGATAGGATCAGGAATATTTTTTGCACTATGGGGATTTGGATGGATTTTGGGCATTTTAGGCCTTGTCGCGATTGTGTGGGTGATCTACGACGTGCTGGTTAACCAGAAACGTATGCCCGACGTTGAGAAGGTGGTATGGATCATTGTAGCGCTCTTTCTCGGAATAATAGGCGCGATAATCTACTACGTTATCGTTAAGTCCAGCCACAAGTACGAGGAGCCGAGGGAGGAAAGTCCCTAATCCAACGATGACATTCCGGTTTACTGACCGGAAGCCTTTTAGGTATGACGACCAACTACCTCTGCCCGGGGAGCACCGCCGAAGGCGGAGTCAATGAACTTGGGCGGGTTATTACCCCCTTATAATTAGAACTTGCTCTTCTCAAGGTTCATAAATGGTTGAAAAGATGAGTTCTCAGCCTTTATAAATCACTCACCCAAGACCTGAACTATCACCCTTCTCCTCCTTGGCCTCACGTCGAGCTCAACGAAAAATATTTGCTGCCACGTTCCCCGGAGGAGCCTGCCGTCAGCGACGGGGAAGCACTCGCTCGCGCCGAGCAGGGTTGCCCTCAGGTGAGAGTGAGCGTTGTCGTCGATTCTGTCATGGAGGTAGTCTTTACCTTTGGGTACCAGCTCCCTCAGGGCCCTCCTGAAGTCCTCCAAGAGACCTGACTCGTGCTCTATCGTCACTATTGCCCCAGTTGCACCAGGAACAAAGACAAGAACCTGGCCGTTCTTTATTCCTGACTCCTCGACAATTCTCTCGACATCATGAGTTATGTCAATGAGATCAATTTCACCCTTCGTTGAGAAACGGAGCTCTTTCTTAACGACCTTCATACCACCACCCAAAGAGAACTCCAAGGGTAAAGCCTATTAGGTTTGCGGCCATGTCGTAGGGCGAGAAAGTCCTGCCCGGGACGAATAGCTGGAGAAACTCAAGGAGAAATGGCAGGGGAGTGAGGTAACGCCAGAGAGGCCAGCCCAGAAAACCTAGAATTAGGAACTCGGCAAAGTGTGCGAGCTTGTCGCCATTTTCAACCGGAGCGGAAGGAATCCTAGGGGTTAGATTGAGGAAGATGAGCAGAAGTATATAAAAAGCAAGGAGTTTTCGCCTCAAAGGAGTCCCACCAGCCTTTTGAGCTTCTCTACAACCTCGACGGGGTCTTTCCCGAAGAAGTAAACGACGGGCTCGACACCGAAGCCACCCTCGTCGATGACGGCCTCGTAGACTCCATCCTTGAAAACCGCTGCGATCCTCTTAATAGCCTCATCCTCACTCAGTCCACCGGTTTTAACCCTTGCAACCTTAAAGCCAGCCTTTTTGAGGGCATTCTCCACATCCTCACCGTACCTTATGTTCAGGACGCTCCTGATTTCAGGCCGTATTTTTCCAAGTTCAACGAGTATCCCGGCTGTAAAGCTGCTTGCACCGAACTCTGGGGGCAGTGCGAAGGATTTCCCTTTGACGGAGGTTATCCTACCCGGGATAGCAGCAACGTCCTCCGAGCCTCTTGGGTTGGGAAGAGCATAGGCGAAGTTGCTCCTAACCTCAGGAATCAGCGAGGGGAACGTCTCATCTCTAAGCAATTCGTTGAGGGCCAGACTGAGCATTTCAAGGATTTCTCCCCTAGCGGGCTGGGCCGAGAAGAGCGAGCGGCAGGATTCCTCACTTACTCCTGCATACTCAGCATAGAACCTGCACAGAAGGCCATTCTGGAAGAGCTCGAAGAGCCTGCGGGAGGTGAGAACTATGGCGTCTTCTCTGCTTCCCCCGAAGAGTATGAGCTTTGACACTTCTGAGGCCAGCTTTTCAAGCTCGCCCGCGACTTCCTTTGGCGGGACTTTGTACTTACTGGCAAGATACTTGCTCACCATCGCCTGAGTTATACCGAGGTACTCGGCAATCTGAACCTGCTTCATGCCGCTTTTGTACAGGCTTTCAGCTATCTTGGCCCTGAGGAACGGCATGAGTTCCTCGGCAATATAGAGGCTCGGCGTCCTCATGCTACCACCCTAAAACCCGGTTATTGAAAATTCGAACCAGAGTTTAAAGCATTACTGTCAACAAATTTATGTCAAAAAATGTTTAAAAACTCATCAATTTTTACATCAGAAGGGCACTTATGGAATGGAAAGGGCGCGACGTGATAAGCGTTAGGGACTTCTCCAAGGAAGACATCGAGTTTGTTTTGAAGATTGCCGAAAGGCTTGAAGAGAGACTTAACAAGAAAGGCCATCTTGAGTACGCGAGGGGCAAGATTTTAGCCACGCTCTTCTTCGAGCCATCGACGAGGACGAGGCTTAGCTTCGAGAGCGCAATGCATCGCCTCGGAGGCTCTGTGATAGGATTCTCCTCCGCGGCAAGCACGAGCGTCAAAAAGGGAGAGAGTTTAGCCGACACCATAAAAACAGTTGAGCAGTACAGCGACGTAATAGTTATACGCCACCCGATGGAGGGTGCGGCAAGACTAGCCGCCGAAGTGGCTGAAATCCCCGTCATCAATGCCGGCGATGGAAGCAACCAGCACCCCACGCAGACTCTTCTCGACCTCTACACTATAAAGCGCGCCTTCGGGAGGATAGACGGCCTCAGAATAGGCCTTCTCGGTGATTTGAAGTACGGGAGAACAGTGCATAGTCTGGCGGAGGCTTTAGCTTTCTACGACGTCGAGCTTTACCTCATCTCACCGGAACTCCTCAGAATGCCCAAGCATATAGTCGAGGAGCTACGCGAGAAGGGCGTTAAGGTCCATGAGACGACAGACCTAGAGGGAACGGTTCCCGAGCTGGACGTCCTATATGTGACGAGGATCCAGAGGGAGCGCTTCCCCGACGAACAGGAGTACCTCAAGGTCAAGGGGAGCTATCAGGTGAACTGCGCCGTTCTGAAGAACGCAAAGGAGAGCCTCAAGATAATGCACCCGCTCCCAAGGGTCGACGAGATACATCCAGAGGTTGACAGGACACCCCACGCCCTCTACTTCCGCCAGGTCTTCTCGGGCGTTCCGGTTAGAATGGCTTTGCTCGGACTCACTCTTGGAGTTCTGGAGGGATAAAGATGGCCGAGCTCAAGGTCACCGCTATTAAGGAAGGAACCGTTATAGACCATATTCCGGCCGGAAAGGGCCTCAAGGTCATCAAGATACTCCACCTAAGCAGGCCTAACGGGGGAGTTTTGCTCCTTGCCTCGAATGTCCACAGCAAGAAGCTAGGCAAGAAGGACATCGTTAAAATCGAGGGCAAGTTCCTGAGCGAGGAAGAGGTCAACAAGATATCGCTTATCGCGCCAACCGCCACGGTTAACATCGTGAGGGACTATGGGGTGGCGGAGAAGTTCAACGTGGAGATTCCGGACGAAATAGTGGGAATCCTCCGCTGCGCCAATCCCAACTGCGTCAGCAACCACGAATACGTCACTTCGAAGTTCTACGTCGTCTCAAGGGAGCCTCTGAAGGTGCGCTGCCATTACTGCGAGAGGACGATGGAGGAAAGTGAGATTCTGAGCAACCTCTGAGAAAGGCTTATAATCCATGTCCCCTTTATTTTTTAATTGTGAGTGGTATGAAAAGAGCCATCGCCGCGTTAGTAATTGCGTTCATTCTCATCGTGAGCATAGTAGGATTCGTTTACAGGGGGAGCCCATCAAAGACAGGCCCCCTCGGAACCCAGATCACAAAAAACGATGGAGATATTATGATATACGCAATGATCGAAAACAAAAACGCCGCCTTTGAGATGGCCCTTTTTAATATTGAGATCGGTGATGCAAAGATAAACGAGACCAACGTTCCGATGCTGGCATACACTGGAGCGCCCGGAAGGGTTGTGTTCAAGATTAAAGGATGGGCAATCAACTGGAACGGCATTGAATTTGATGTCAGTGGAGAAGTAACCGTAAGCACAGAGGCCGGAAAGACCTACCTGATAACGCTGGAGCCCGTTCACGAGCCGGGCATCTTTGTCATGAGGCTCGACGAAAAGCTCAGCGGCGTCATCGGCCGGGACGTGCCGACCACCATATTTCTCGAGGATTCTACAGCTGTAGGGGATACCCTCGCGCGGGCAGGCTTTCCTACCGAGCTCACGGTCAACAAAGAGCTGAGGGAGAAGTACTTTAACTTATGGAAGGAAACCGGGAACCCGAGCTACCTCCAGGCATACAGGGATTTAAGCTACCACATCAAAACACTTGGCCAGATGGCCAAGCTTGGCAGCCTCGATGGGCCCGCAGTCAGAACTCTAGTTCTGGGCCTCAGGGCCACGGATTATTACTATTCCCACTGGAGCGAGCCGGGAAGGAAAGACATGATCCTTGTTTTCTTCAATGACTCCCCGTATTACGGGGCACTCAAAGTCGCTGACGGCCCGATTTGGAGCAGGCTACCCTTCATCTACTACACCGCGAGGGGCTTCAACTTATACCCGGTCTCGGCACTCCACTGGACGGAGATATACTACAAGAGAGGCGATTACGAGGCCATGCTCGAAATCCTAGACGAGCTTCTTCCGTTCGCCACCTACGGAAGGTACAGAGGCACCGAATACGCTGTCTTCCACATCTATTTCCACTTCCAGAACGCGAGCGTCCCGTGGGTTTCAGGCTACGCCCAGGGCATGGCGGCAGGGCTTTATGCACTGGCATACAACCTCACCGGAAACGAAACTTATCTCGAAACCGCAAGGCTCTTCCTGAACTCATTCGACCTCCCGCTCGATCAGAACGGCTTCGTTGTCCAGACGAAATATGGCCCCTGGTACTTGGAGTACAACTACCACCCGGAGCAACTCGTTCTGAACGGCCATATAATAGCTCTCCAGGGGCTGTACCACTACTGGAAAGTCACCGGTGACGAGAGGGCTTACAATCTCTTCTGGGAGGGTGCAATGAGCGTCAAAAAAGCCCTGCCCGGCTTTGACACCGGGGACTGGAGCAGGTACGCGAGCATCTACGACTCCTCGAGCGAGTTCTACCACAGGCTGCACATAAAGCTCCTCATCTGGCTCTACATGAAAACAGGCGACGAGATCTTCCTGGAGTACGCGAAGAAGTGGAACGAATATCTAAAAGAAAGAGGACTAGAGCCAGAGAACATTCCCCGGCTACTCAAGGAGATGGGGAAGTGACCTCAACACGGGCAGCGTTGCCGCCAGACCAACGAAAACGTCAATGGCGCTCTGTACCGCGTTTGGAAGCCCTATCGCAACCCAGAAGGGAACACCCGTCCACTCCTCAACGGTGCTTATCACTGCCTCCCTCGGAACGCCGAGCCATATGGGGAGGGCGTAGTAGTAGTTGAGAGCCACCATGAGAGGTATCCTGATGGCTATTCCGGCGAGAAAGCCGACGATGGCGAAGAGGACAATTCTGTTTGGGGATGCACTCTCGATGTCAAAGCGCGTTGCTCTCTTCGCTATTTCAAGGCCAACCAGAACCGCCAGGGTCGCGGTGGCCTTCATACTGGCTCCGAGCCAGCTTGACGGGGAAATTATACTCAGCCCAACGAAGAGCAGGAAAAGCGCTATCAGTCCTCCGGTGAAACCCACGAGGAGGTAGACCATAACTATCGGGACTGCAACGAGGTCTATCTTCATGCCCCATATGGTGGGCATCTCTATTGGCATGACCTCAAGCATCAGCGAAAGACCGAGCATAATTCCTATTACCGCTATCTCCTTGGGCTTGAGACTCCTCATCCTCATCACCAGCCCGAAGTTTGTTCCACAATTTATAAATTTTTGTTCCCAATATGAAACACTCGCGAGGACAACCTCCAAAAGAATCCTTAAAAACCGGCCGGCCAAAATAGGGACGCTAAAAGGTGGTTCGATGATAGGCGTTGAAGAGATAACTAAGCTCGTGAGAGGAATCAGGTTAGAAAATGGATTTCCCGACAGCCCATTCAGGATAGACGAAGTTCGCTACGACCCCGAAGGAGACAAGCTTTTCATTATAGCCCACGATAGAACCGACAAGAGCGTCGTCATAGGCAACAGCTTCGTCATCGGAAAGCTGAAGGAAAGGCTCGGCGTCAGGCAGGTAACCGTTTACTCAAATCTTGACCTCGAGATAAAGCGGAGGAAGCTGAGGAAAAACGTGGAGCTCGTCAAAGGGACTGCTCTTGAGTTTCTCCTGCCAATAATCGAGGCCGAGCTAAACTTCCCGCCGAGAAAGTGGCCCGAAGTTGAAGGAGACCTAAAAACGCTCGTTTTCCTCAGCTTCAACGCAAAGGCTTTGCTCGGCTTCGCAGAGAGGCTCAACCTCCCATACGAGGCCGTCGGAATACGCTACGCGTTCCCGAAGATGAAATACGAGCCAATTGAGGGCGAACCAATCGAAGTTCTCTTCCCTGACGAGGAAAAGCTCCTGAACCTCGCGAAGGAGAGAAACGCAAAGCTTGTTCTGACCGATTTTCCATTTGATCTGAAGTTTAAAGACGGAATAGCACTCCTCAATCCCTTCCGCTCCCTGCACATGGGCTTCTTCGAGCTGAAGTACCTGTTTGGCTTCGAGAAGCCCGTGGTGTACGATAAAAAGGCCCTCGTGGATTTTGTAATAGACCTGACCTATGAGGGCCTGATGGAATCAACGGACGGTGCTAACTTAATCTGGAGGATGTGGCGGCGATGATAGTCGGCGTGGTTGGCAAGATAGCGGCCGGGAAGACAACGGTGGCGAAGTTCTTTGAGGAGAGGGGCTTCTGTAGAGTCAGTTGCAGTGATCCGCTTATAGACCTGCTCACCCACAACGTCGAGGACTACTCGTGGATTCCGGAGCTGCCTGAGGAGGCCGAGCCCACAAGGGAGAAGCTGATAGAGTTCGGTAAGTATCTTAAAGACAAATACGGCGGCGATATACTCATCAGGCTCGCCATAGACAAGAAGAGGCACTGCAAGAACATAATCATAGATGGCGTCCGCTCTCGGGAGGAAATCGAGGCGATAAAGCGCTTTGGGGGAAAGGTCATCTACGTCGAGGCAAAGCCCGAGATAAGGTTCGAGAGACTGGTAAGGAGGAAGGCAGGAAAGGATAAGAGCATCAAAAGCTTCGAGGACTTTAAGAGGATGGATGACGCCGAAGAGGAGCTGTACCAGACTTCAAAGCTGAAGGACATGGCGGATTACGTGGTAGTGAACGAGGGAACTCTGGAAGAGCTCCGTCGAAGGGTCGAGAAGATCATTAAAGAGGTGGTTGGATGAAGCTTCTCATCATTGCTCCCTGTTTGCTCAGCCCGTTTTACGTCTACAGGGGTCCGAAGGAGAAGGAGTACAAGACGGCGGAGGAACTGAGAAAGCTTTTCTCTCAGCTTGGCGATGAGTGGCAGGTTCTGGCCTACCCATGCCCCGAATACGAGCTGATAGGCTGGCCAAGACCGCCCATGAGCAGGGAAGCTTACATGCACCTCGGGATGGTAGAGAAGGCAAAAACGATAGCCGATTTCATAGGCCGGGTTCTGACTGAGGAGATGCCCGAGAAAGTGGTTTTTCTTGGGGTCAGGGGTTCCCCAACGTGCGGCGTCTTCCACACGAGCTCGAGTGACCCGGAGAGCTATCCCTACAAGGCTGTCCAGGAGTTCTTCTACCTGAGCAAGGAGGAGAGGCTGAAGCGCTCGAAGGAGCTGGTGATGGAGCAGAACTTCAGGCTCGTCCAGATGCCCGGAATACTGTTTGAAATCCTAATGGCGAGGTTCCCGGAGGCGGTTTACGTCGAGTTCGATAAGGAGGATATCGAGGATAGTATTGAAAGGGTAAAAGAAGCCCTTGGGAACTAAGCCCTCGCTATCGCCTCCTTCACCAGCCTCTCGGCCTTCTCCATCAGTTCTTTCGCCTTCTCTTTGGTGTGGGCCTCGAGGGTTATCCTCATTATCGGCTCCGTTCCGCTCGGTCTAAAGAGAATCCACCAGTCACCGTTCTCAATCCTGACGCCGTCGATGTCTATAAGTCGCTCGTAGTCGAAGGACTTCAGCGCCTCGTGAGCGATTATCTCCATGGCCCTTGCCTTCTTTCCGTTGGGACACGGAATCTTGGCCCTGAGTGTCACGTAGCGAGGCACTTCCTTGGCGAGTTCACTTATCGGGCCGAGCCTATCTATCATCTCAAGAACGAGAGCTCCTGCGAAGATACCATCGGGGGTGAGGTTCCACTGGGGAATGATCCAGGTTCCGCTCGGCTCGCCGCCGAAAATTCCGCCGTGTTTGGCAAGCTCATCGGCCACCGCAACGTCACCGACGCGCGTCCTCAGAACCTCACCGCCAAGGGGCTTGATGTAGTCATCTAGGGCAAAGCCGGCATCGACGGTTGTAACTACCTTACCCTTCCCGAACTTCCTGAGCATGTAGCCCGCGATAAGCGAGAGCATCACCTCATATTCAACGAAGTTGCCCTGGTCATCAACAACGCCTATTCTATCCGCGTCACCGTCGTGGGCGATTCCAACGTCGGCTTTCATGGCTTTGACTGTCTTAGCGAGCATGGCTAAGCTCTTCGCGTTCGGCTCAAGCTCCCTCACGAAGAAACCGCTTGGGTGAGAGTTAAGGCTGATAACCTTGTTCCCAAGCTCGCGCTGGAGGTAGGGACTGAGGATTGAACCGGCACCGTTGCCAGAATCAATTACAACGGTGTAAGAATTATCAAGGTGCACTATCCTCAGCGCTTCTCTAAGGTATTCCTCCTTAGGGTCGGCCGTTCTAACCTTCCCAATTTCGTTCCACGCGGCCTTTCTGAAGTTCCCGGAATCAATTATCGCCTCAAGCTGGTTCTCCATCTCTGGCGTGTATGCCATCCCGTTGGGCTGCCAGACCTTTATGCCGTTGTACTGGGAAGGGTTGTGGGAGGCGGTTATTGTAACCCCTGCGTCAGCCCCGTAGAGCTTGATGGCAAAACCGGTGAGCGGGGTAGGTGCGAGGCCTATGTCGATGACGTCAACACCAGTTGATAGAAGTCCGCTTATTAACGCCCGTTTGAGCATCCCGCCGCTCGTCCTCGTGTCCCTGCCGACGACAACGGTTCCGCCGCCGAGGTAGGTGCCCAGCGCCCTTCCGACGTTCAGAGCAAGCTCTGGAGTCAGCTTTTCGTTGACGATCTCCCTGATGCCGCTTGTGCCGAAGTACTTCCCCATGAGAACCACCCGTGAAAATGATGGAGAAAAGTAGAATGGGCAAAATATAACCCTTTCGTCACTTCTTCACGAGCCTGTATATGGCCACCTTGACCTCGTAGCTATCGACATTCATAGGAGCCTTGTAGTCCACCCTAACCTGGAAGGGCTGGCTTGAGCCGTAGATCATGCTCTCCATTTCAGATTCAGTCAGAACGTTGCCGTTCTCGTCGAGTATCACTATCTTCTCAACGGTTCCCTCGCTTTCAGCAGTGATGTAGTACTTGCCCGGCTCGAGGACGTTCGAAAGGTAGAAGACGTCTCCAGAGACCATTTCGGTCTTGCCCTCAACCAAGACCTGGTCGTAGGCGTTGAGGTAGTAGTACTGAACACCAAAAACAGCGACTACGCCTATGACTATGAGCAGGAAGAAGCCAACGATCAGCTTTTTGATCAGTCCCATATCATCACCTCCTCCGAGTTATTGCAATCACCAGCAGCGCGAGCAGGGCCATTATTCCCGGCCCGCAGGTCACGTCTACCGAAACTCCCCCGTCAGTGCCTGTTCCCTCGCTGCTGGAGCCGCTGGATGGGCTTGGGCTTGTGAAGCCGGAACCTTCAGATGTGGTGGCTGGCGAGTGAACCGATGTGGCAGGGCCGGCAGAGTCCTCAGTTCCCCCCTCGGATGAACCCGTCTGGTTGCAGGCTTCCTCAACGTGGAAGTACTCGCTTGGGTGGTCGTGAACCCAAACATCCACCGGGGCAACCCTGTACCACTCCCACGTCGGGAGGTCGTCGAACTCAAAGGTTCCTTCAAAGCTGGCCTCAGAGTAGAGGGGAACCTTCACGAACTTCACGTCGTCCTTTCCCAGGTCCACGAAGTTCGGAACCCACGCGGTCAGTTCGCCTCCCTTCTCGACATGGTGGACGTCACAGCCAGCAAAGCTCATGTTGGAGTCCAGCTTCAGGAGCCTGTCAGGAAGAAGGAAGATAGCAAAGCCGTTTCCGGCGCGGGCTATATACCAGCTGTGGGGCTGGACGTCGTAGTAAACTCTGAGAACATCTCCGGAGGGGGACATCTTAACGAGCGGGTCGAAGAAAACGTAGTTCCCGTCATCGGCGAGGGCAAAGCCGGCAGGGGATTCTCCATTGTAGAGGGTCGTGTTCCAGAAGCCGCTCCAGAGGATGTTGCCCTTCCTGTCGAGCTTTACCCAGATTGAGGCACCGCCGTCGTACTTCCCGGGAAGGCCGTTGGTGTAGAGCCATCCGTCGGGGACGCTGTAGAGCATCGGTCTTCCACCAGAGAGGGTGTTGAAGCGCCCCATCTTCCAGAGCTCACCGCCGTCTACCGCCTGCTTGTACTCCCTGACCCACTCAGGTTTTCCGGTTTCGGGGTCTATTGCCAGGAATCCGAGGTCCGGACCGCCGAGGGAGGAAGAGAATGCTATGGCAACTTCACTCCCGTCGAAGCCCACTGCGTTCACGTACTCGTGGATGCTCTCCCTGCCGTAGATGTGGATCCACTCCAGGTTTCCGGAGGAGTCGAACTTTATCGCCCCTATGTCAAGGGCCGAGGCTATGCCTTCCCAATCATATGGATCGTCCGGGTTTTTATGATGCATGTGCGCGTAGACGGGGGCCACAACAATGGCCCCATCGCCCGTGGGCTGAACCCTGATGCCCGAATAACCACCTTTTGAGTTCTTGAAGGCCCTCACCCAGACGGGATTTCCTGAGAAGTCGAACTTGACCAGCGTGAAAAGCGGGTCCCCCTTGATCCAGTCATCCGGTGCCGAGACATTGAGGACGCCGTTCGTTCTTAAGACAACATAGATGCCATCATTTCCTACGGCGATGTCCGATACAACCTGATACTGCCCGTAGGGGAGGTTAAGGGGAAGTTCCTGGCTGAGGCTGAGATTCTTGACCCAGAGTACCTCCCCCATCGGTGAGAGGTGTATCAGAACCGCCAATCCGGCCCCGTGGCTTCCGAGGAGGTAGTAGTCCCCCGCGTTCCCCGGAACGAATGCCACGGGGTTGTAGACGCTGTCGAACATCGTTTTATCGCGCTGGACGCCGTAAACAACCTCCCACGCGCTGGAGGGACTTGTAAGGGGCAGGAAAAGGCCCATAACAAGGAAAAATGCAACGAAGATGCCGGATTTTCTCATTTTCCACACTCCCTCATGGTTTTCTGATTTTAACAACGCTTATCGAGTTCGCGAACTCCTCTGCCGAGAGCTCCCCGGAGAGGGCCTTCAGTAGGTCGCCGCTGGAAACAGAAACGTTGACCTTCCTCTCCCAGAGGGAGACTATCTCCACTCTGCTTACCCAGGGCACGTCTTCAAGAACGGCGAGGCTCATCTTGGCGTAGTCCCTCCAGAAGGAGTCCTCCCCAGCTAAATACTCGAGGGAAACGCTCGCGGTATCGTTCGTAACCCTCACGTCGTGCACGATGCCGTCGAAGAGACCCAGGTCGTTCTCAATCCTGAACTCCGGGCGGCGAATGTCCTCGAAGACGGGGTTGTCGGAGTCCCCGTTTTTGACCGTCAGAGCCGACAACAGAACAACGCCTAGAAAAAGGGCCAGTTTTTTGAACATCATACCGACCTCCGAAGGAGCCCCAGGAACCACCTCGCGAGCAGGAGGAAAACTATAACTGCCCCAAGGATCAGAAAAAGCCCGATCAGCGGACCGAGAATGTGGAAGCCCGTGAGGGGTTCCGAACTCATATACTCACTTCCGCAACAAACCCATCTCGTGGAAAAGAAAAGCGGGACAGGGCTTGCATTTCTACAAATTACGCAGTTATGGGTAATAAGGCTTTTGGAAAAGAAAATTCGAAATTGGAAAATTCAGAACAAGCTTTCCCGAAGATTTTTCACAAGTTCAACCAGTTTTCTGGCCCTCTCAAGCGAGACCTCGTTCTCGACTTTTCCCCCGCGCTTTATCCACGTGCCAATTATGAAGCCATCCGCATGCTTCCAGAGCAGGGGAAGGTTGTCATAGGAAGTTCCAGAACCAACTACGACCGGCACGGGGGAGATTTTCTTCGCCAGGGCGAGCTTTTCTAGGTCAACGGGCTTTCCTGTTGCCCTCCCACTCACCACGACTGCATCGGCAAGACCTCTCTCTACGGTGTCCAGCAAGGCGTCCTCAAAGTCCCCGAAATGAACCGCGTGTTTGACGTGGACGTCGGCAAAGACCTTTATTTTGCTCGGAAGCAGCTTCTTGATCCGGGCGAGCTCGTGGGCTATGCCCTCTATTATCCCTTGGTCGGTGTAGGCCACTCCACTCAGGACGTTCACTCTGATGAAGTCGGCCTTTACGGCGTAGGCAATCGAATAGGCTGCAACCCCGTCGTTCCTGAGGACGTTTATCCCGAGGGGAATTGAAACCTCCTCGCGTATGGCCCTGGCAACGACCGCCAGAGACGCGACTGTAGTTTTGTCAACGTACTTCGGGAAGGGCACGTCCCCGAAGTTTTCCACCATGATCGCGTCGAAGCCAGCTTCCTCAATCGTTCTCGCGTCCGCTATGGCCCGCTCAATGAGGGAATCAAAGTCACCATCGTAGAGGTATGAACCCGGCAGGGGCTTGAGGTGCACCATCCCGATAAGGAGCTTTTTCTCAAAGTCCATGGAATACCACCAGTTAGGGTTGGAAGGAGAGATATTAAACTTTGCCCAGGTGGAACGTATCAGGATAGAAGCAGAGCTGAAAGAGAGACCTAAGGAAGTCTTTCTGAAGATGGGAGAGAAGAGAAAGCCCCTCAAACCCCTCATAGAAAGTGTTGATAGGGAGATGCTCTTTCTCCTGTATCGCAAGGAAAGTTAATATAACACGAACACCACAAGAACTGGCGGTGAGTTAACGTGGAGAAAGAACTACCCAAGGCCGTACTCAGGCACCTTGAGCACGGTGAGAAGGTGCTCTTTTCAATAAGGAAGAAGATCAGCCTGGAGAAACCCAAGTGGCTCCTCGTGACTGATAGGAGGATAATATACCTCGACGAGAAGATCCTCGGAAGATACGAGATGAAAGCTATCCCTTACCAGAAGCTGGAGCAGATAACGGTGAAGCTTGGAGTAATGTCCTCGGAGTTCATAATCCAGGGAGAGGAGGACATCACCCTCAGACTCGGCTGGATGAACAAGGAGGAGGCGAGAAATGCTATAAACGCTATAAAGGACGCCCTCAACGCTATAGCCGTCGAACCGGTTTCCATCGACGTGAAGAAGGGCCTGACTAGCGAGACGTGGACGTTAAAGAAGCCTAAGGAGTTCATAACGAGAACCGTGCCTGCAGAAGCCATCGTCCAGCACCCGCCTGCCAAAAAAGAAGAGGATCCGCTCGAAAAGCTCAAGAAGCTCAAGGAGCTCTACGATATGGGCGTTATTACTCAGGAGGAGTACGAGGAAAAGAGAAAGAAGCTGCTGGAGCAGATTTAGTTTTTTCCTCCCCTTAATCTCCCCAAAAGGGAGAAAAATCAAAGCCTGCCCTTTCTAAAGGCCAACAGGAGCAGGAGTGCTCCGAGTATCACAAGGCCTGCATAAGAAATCCAGTCAGAGGATTCGCCCGGCATTTCTGGGGACGTTGTGGTCGGTCTTTCCGTCGGAATTTCTATGGGTTCCGTGCTAAGGAGAACCGTTGAGTTTACCCTCCCGTAGAGGGTGATGTTAAGCGGCTCAAGCTCACCCCATGGCAGACCCCTGTAGAGCTCGACCGAAAAGATCGTCCCGTTGGGAAGCGGCACGACTGTAAAGTAGTAGCCCGTGCTCGACTTTATCAGCGGCCTCGGCTCGGCCAACTCCGGGAGGCTTCCCTTGATCCAGAGGAAGCCCGTCAGGTTGCTGCCATTGACGACTATCAACGAGGGAACGTCCTCACCGGAATAGTAGCGCAGCTTTACGGTGTTGCTCTTTCCGTAACTCGTCTCAACGTAGACGGAAATCCACGAGTCCTCAGTTTCCACCTCAGGGACCTCAACAAGTATCTGGTCGTCCTCCCACAAGAGCACCTTCGCCTTCTCGCCGCCGATGAATACCTCTCCATCGTTTCCAAAGCCCGCTCCGGCTATGAGAACCCTCTGGCCCGGCTGAGCCGGGTAAGGCGTGAGCGAGCCTATGAGAGGTTCTTTCTGCTCGCTCTCCACGTGGAAGATGTAGATGGAATTGCGCGGGAGTGTCACGCTTGCTCTACCATTTTCAACCACCATTTCGGCCCCATGGAGGGCATCGACGTATCTCCTATCGCTCCAGTCGAGCGAAAGCGTGAGGTTTTTGTCCGGACCCTTGTTCATGACCACAAGGAGTCTATGAGTCCCGAAGGCTCTCTCAAATGCCCAGACGTTGTAGTCAGCGTAGAGGGTTCTGAAATCGCCGAAGGCTAAAGCGTCGTTGGTCTTTCTCAGCTCCGCAAGGGTTCTGATTATCCGCGCCGCCTCCGTTGTGTTGTTGAAGACCATCATGGGCCTGTTGTAGGGGTCGCCCTTTCCGTCCTTGCTAACCAGATAGCTCTCGTCGCCGTAGTAGATAACCGGAATGCCAGGAAGAGTCATTGTCAGTGCTAGCGCCATGTGGTAGCGATCCAGACGATGATTCTCGTTGAGGAAGCGAACGAGGTCGTGGCTGTCGAGGAAGTTGACCTGTTTGTTGGGATAAACAAAGAGTGAATAATAATCCTCGAGCTCCCTCGCGAGATCCTTCATGCTTCCCCCGTAGGCGAAGGTTCTCACGATGTCGTTCCTTATCGGTATACCGAGCAAGGGAGAGACGTTCGAGTAGAGGTAGAAGTAGTACATATCGTCGGTTTTCTGGGGGCTGAGGGAGTAGTACTCACCGTAGATGAAGAGCGGCCTTTCAGAGCTCGAGTAGAGGTCCAGGTAGAAGCTCTCCAGCCATCCCAGATCCATATGCTTTACTGCGTCGATCCTGAAGCCGCAGGCGCCGGCCTCGACGAAGAGCCTCGCACCGTCCTTCAGGTATGAATCCACCCAGGGGTTGAGCTGATTGAAGTCGGCTAAGCCAAAGAGGTTAGCGTATTTGAGCTGAAAGCCAAACCAGTCGCCTATGTCCCCATTGTGGTGATATATTAACTCCTTACTGCCGGTGTAAGGGTTCACCGTTGCATTTTTGGCGTCGTAATAGTAGTTCGTCACGAGCGTTCCGTTGTCGTAGAGCGAGCCGAGTTCACCGTCCGTCGCAGGGTTCGAATGATTGGGAACGTAGTCAACGATGATGCAGATTCCCCTCTTTTCTGCATCTTCAACGAGCCTCTTGAAGGTTTTCCAGTCACCGAAGTGCTCCTCTATGCGTTTATAGTCGTGCGTCCAGTAGCCATGGTAGGGAGCGCTTCCACCGGCCATCCTGTTGATGTTGTCGTTCAGGGGCGAGAGCCATATCATCGAGACACCGAGGCTCTGGATGTAGTCGAGCTTCTCTATAAGACCCTCCAGATCGCCGCCCCAGTAGAGGCGGTAGTTGGTGTGCATTGGATCGTAGAAGGGTTCGTTGTTGCTCTGGTTACCGTCGTAGAACCTGTCCACCATGACCTGATAGATGACCCCGCGCTCGGGGACGCTGTACGCCTCCACTGAGGGCAGGATGAGAAGGAGTATGAAAACCAGCACGAGTGCTCGCTTCATTATATCACCAGAAGTGATAAGGGAAAGGGCTTAAAAAAGTTCATATTCCGGCTATGTCTCTGAAGCGCAGGGAGATGTTGGAACCCATTATCTCATCGTTCGCAGCCTTGAGGGTCCTGAGCCTGTACTTGCCCTTGTCGGCGTTCCATTGGAGCACAGTGCTGGCAGTCTCCTCGAGGAGATCCAGGAGCTCAGGTACTTTCTTCTCCATGACATCCCTGTTAATGAAGTAGAGCGCGAAGCGGCTCTTCTTCCCAACAAACATCGAGATATTACGGACGAGCCTTATAACTTCCTGCCTTTCAAGGGCCACGAAAAGCTTGTAAATGCCTAATACGGGATTGCAAATGACCTCTTTTGGTACGACTTTCTCGTAAATTTTTTCATAATACTTGAAATCCAGGGAGTACTTATCAACCCCAACCTTTCCAAGAACATTTCCTACCTCGCGATTTCCACCAATTTTTATTACGGGAACCCTCAGAAGATCATCAGTGTTCAGACCCATAAGATCAAGTCTAACAACGTATTCAGCGAAGGTGTCAGAGATGTCGTCGATTAAAATAGGACGACCTCTTTCCATGCACCTGCGGCACATAAGATACAGAAGAAGCTCGGGTGAGGACACTGAACTGTATTCAACCAGCACGGTCTCTCCTGGCCTGAGTTTAAAGAGTATCGAGTCAATTCCATGACCGACCATGCTTGTACCACCCAGCATATTTTTGACTACTGAAGTATAAAAGCTTACCGAGGGGATACAGGTTTCATATTATTTTGCCAATTGCTAGAACCCTGGGCGAGTAAAAGGAGCCTCTTCTGATGAGCTCTTTTCCAACGGCCCTTATTGAGTCCAGTAACTCAAAGACGTTGCCGACGAGCATGTTATCCTTGAAGGGCTCAACCTTACCATCTCTGACTACATATCCAAGCTCAACCGTCAGGGAAAAGTCGCCGCTTATCGGGTTTGCAGTGTGCTCGCCGAAGACCTTCTTGATTACAATTCCCTCAAAGTCCTCCAGGCTTTCCTTTCCCGGCTCAACCACCACGTTGCTCGTCCCTATGTGGGGGACGGTTCTAAAGTCCCTCACTGCATTACCGGTGCTTTCCATGCCCAAAAGCCATCCATAGGTTTCATCAAGGAGAAATCCCCTCAAGAAACCTTCCTCAACAAGCACCGTTTTCCTTCCCGGATTACCCTCGCCATCAAAGGGATAGCTCCCAATCCCGTTATCAATTGTGGCATCATCAGTTATCGTCAGCTTCTCGCTGGCAACTCTCTTCCCAAGATCAACAAAGCGCGAGCGGCCGTAGTGGACATTGTCTCCGAAGAGGTTCTCTAGAAAGATACCCACTATGGCCCTGAAAGCCGGGGGCTCGAGAAGAAGCTCGCCCTCGTACGGCCGAAACCTTTCCGCATCCCAGCTCATATCCGCCTCCTCAATCGCCAGTTTTATTGCCCTTTCCAGCTCTTCAAACGGCTGGAGCGAGCGGTAGGACTGGTAGTATGAGCCGCTCCCGGTTCTGGTTCCCTTCTTAACCGCGTATGTGCTCACGCTCATTCCGGTGCTTTTATCCTCCAGGAAAATTCCGTTGGAGTTCGCTATGCCATAGAAGTTCACTCCAAATGCTAAGGAGCCGGAGAGAGTGTACTCTCCTCTCCCCGCTTTCAGTTCGATCATTCTTTCGGCGAAGTTTTGCGCCATGGCATGGGCGTCCTCAAAAGGTATCTCGTCTATACGCTTATCATATAGATCCCTAATCTTGGCAGGCTTTTTCTCGGACGGGAAGCCCCTGAAGGGAACCTCACTGACCCTAGCGAGCTTTATCGTTCTCTTCACAAAGTTCTCAAGGGTCTCTATATCATGGCCGATGCCTGTTATATAGGAAAACCCAAGCCTGCCTTTATAACCGACCCTGAGACCTATTCCTGAGTAGAACTTCCTTTGGGAGCGCTCGAGCTTCTCGTTCTCTATCTTAAAGGAACCGCCACGACCCCTCTCCCAGTAAATCTCCCACTCAACGTTTTCCCGCTCCAGGATTCTGATGAGTCTCTCGATCATCTTAATCCCCCAACAACAGCCCTCGTTAGAACGTGCGGCCCACCATCGTCAACCGGAACCCACTGGCCCTTGCCGCAGTAGCCGGGGAACTCAACGACCAGGTCGCTCCCTATGGCACGTATATTCTTCAGGACGTCAAGTATCTTGCCGGATAGAGCGACGTCACGAACCTGCTCCTTTATCTCGCCGTTCTCGATTATGTAGCCCTCTTTAGCTCCAAAGGTGAACGTCCCGTTGGCGGTATCAACCTCACCGCCCTTGTCGCCTATCATGTAGAGGCCATGCTTAACCTCGCTCAGTATCTCCTCAAAGCTCCAGTCCCGGGGTTCAACGTAGGTGTTGGACATCCTCACGAGGGGCTGGTAGCTGTAGCCCTGAGCCCTGCCGTGACCGTTAGGCTCTAAACCCAAAACTGCCGCTGTCTCTCTGTCGTTGAGGTAGTTGAGGAGAACGCCGTTCTTGATTATCTCCACGCGCTTCGCCCTGATCCCCTCGTCGTCGTAGATATAGGAGCCGAACTTGCCGGGCAGAGTTGGGTCGTCAACGACGGTGAGCTCCTCCACGGCTATTCTCTCACCGAGCCTTCCCGTCAGGATGCTCTCGCCCGTCTTTATAGCATCTGCCTCGGCCGCATGACCCAGAGCCTCGTGGATGAAGACGCCTGTAAGCTCAGGATCCATTATCACGTCAAACTCCCCGGAGGGAGGGGACTTCGCGCTGAGCAGGGAGATGGCCTTCTTCCTCACAAAGGCCGTCCAGTGAGTCAGATCAACCCCTTCAACCAACTCCCAGCCGGCTGCTCCCCCGAAGCTCTTCCAGTACTGCTGCATCTCACCGTTGCCTTTGGCCGTGACCGAAAAGCTCAGCCTTATCCTCGGAACTACCGTCTCTATCTCGCTCCCGAGGGAGTTGAAGTAGAGCTGTTCCTTTAGACCGTCTCCATAGGAAACGCTCCTGTTTGAAATGGAATCTCCTTTAAGGAGTGAATCAACCTCCTTGACAAGAGAAAGCTTGTCCTCGATGTCAACGTCCAAAAAAGATTGCTTGACCTTTATCTCCGCCCTGTCCTTCACGGGATCGCCAAGGTATATCCTCGAGTCACCCTTCGAGAGCTTCGCTATCTTCATGGCCGTTTCTATCGCCCTCTCCGCCCTGCTCATGTCATTGGCGCTTGAGAAGCCCCAGGCCCCATTGAAGGCCCTTACGCCTATACCGATTTCGGTGTTAAGAGCAAGCTCCTCAAGCTGAGAGTTCTGCATGGTGAGGTGTGAAGCGGTGACCTTGGTTATCCGTATTTCATAATATAATATACCGTAACGTCTCGCCAGCTCCTCAGCTTTTCTCATCAATCTCTCCATACTCTCACCAGAGGACATAAAAGGGAGAGCATTTATATTCGTTCCTATAGAGGGGTGAACCACAAGAGTTTAAGTGTTGGACATGGAGAGGCGTAATGAAATCCTCCACCGCATCCAAAGCAAACCCGGGATAACCTTCAGAGAGCTGGCAAGAGAGCTGGGAGTAGGCATAGGCGACCTGCAATACCACCTCTACAGGCTGGAGAAGGAAGGCAGGATTTTTTCAAAAAAGCTCGGCAAGAGGCGCTACATCTTCCCCAGGGGCTTCGAGAAGGAGTACCAGAAGCTTGTCATAGCGATATCAACGGAAACGAGAAGGAAGATCCTGCTCCTCCTCATGGAGGGGCCCATGGGACAAAGCGAGATAGCAAAGCGCCTGAATCTCAGCCAGCCGACGGTGAGCTACCACATGGGAGAGCTGGTGAAGCTTGGAATAGTTGAGGCAAGACGAGAAGGAAAGAACGTGATATACACCCTCACCTACGACCCCGCGATAATAGCACGCGTAATAAGGGACTACCGCCCGAGCCTCTGGGAGAAGCTTGCCGACAGCCTGATAGACTTGCTCACAAGCGTGGGTGATGAGGAATGATTGAGACCGTCCTAGCAATTGTAGCAATAATCCTTGCCCTGGCTTTAGCCGGAGTGTCGCTCATAGCCTACAGAAAGAGCCACATCCGCGCGGCGCTCTACCTTATAATCGCCTTCCTCCTGATGGCGATAAAGAAAATACTGGAGGCACTTCACTTGGCCGCGTGGATAGAGAGAGACATAAGCATAGCCGTGGGCGGACTGGAGGTAATCGTCCTGCTCCTCTTCGTCCTGGCACTATGGAAGCGTTAGCGGACGATCATGACGGGCGGCTCTATGGAGCCCACGACCTCCTCAAGCAGGCTTCCTATTCTCGTCTTTCCGCTCCTTCCGTAGGCCCCCATGACAACAAGGCCATACTTCCCGGAGTTCGCCTCCTCAAGGATTTTCTCCTTCGCGTTCCCCTCCACTATCCTGAATGAGCAATTTACCTCTTCCTGGTGGCAGAGCTCAAGGAGGTTCGTCATTATGTCCCTTATGCTCTTCTTCATTTCCCTCCAGATCTCCTCCTCGAACTTCTGGACGTTTTTCAAATCCTGGCTCAGCATGCCCATATTGAAAGCAAGGGCCTTCGCCTCCCTTCTGTCGAGAACCGAGAAGAGGGTGACCTTACCCTTCTTTTTCTTGGCCATCGAGATAGCATGAAGCGCCGCCTTCTGACTCCACTTTGAGCCATCAACGAGCACGAGTATCCTCATCGTTCACACCCCTATGTACCTAATCCAGAGCAGGCCCATGCCAGCAGCAACCGTTGTGAACATTATGACCAGGCCTATCTTCAGGAAGTCCATGAAGGTGATTTTCACTCCCTCGCGGGAGGCTATACCAAGGACAACTATGTTGGCGGAGGCACCTATGGCCGTGCCATTGCCTCCGAGACACGCACCCAAGCTTAAAGCCCACCAAAGGGGATACACGTCCATTGAGGTTCCCATCGACTTTATGAGCGGTATCATGGCGGCCGTTAGCGGAATGTTGTCCACTATGGCCGACGCTATCGCCGAGAACCAGGTCACCATCACGAGCGCCTGGCCGGTTGTGTGAACGTAGCCTAAAAGCCACTGGGCGACATCATCGATAACGCCAGTTTCCACGAGGGAGCCGACTATTATGAACAGCCCCATGAAGAAGAATATCGCCGTCCACTCGATCTTTTCGAGTATCTCCGTGGGCTCCATCCTGCTCCACATGAGCAGAACCGAGGCTCCGGTAAGGGCGACGACGGCCGGCGGTATCTCCAGCCTGTCGTGGACGAAAAAGAGCAGGACAACGCCGATTATCACGGTTACAGACTTTTTGAAAAGGGTGTAGTCCCTTATGGCCTCGTCCTCCCTCAGCCTCTCAATGGTGGAAAGAATCCTCTCCCTCTTCGCCTTGCTGGTCTTCATCTCATTCCTGTAGGCGAGGTAGATTATTCCAAGTGCGATGGCCAGATCGATGGCAGCTATTGGCCCCATGTTCAGGAGGAACTCGGTAAAACTCAGCCCCGCAGCAGAGCCTATCATTATGTTCGGGGGGTCTCCGATGAGAGTCGCCGTTCCGCCTATGTTGGAGGCGAATATCTCCGCCAGGAGGAACGGGATTGGGTTAACGTCCATGAGGCGTGTTATGTAGAGGAGCATCGGGGTGAGCAGCAAAACCGTCGTGACGTTATCGAGGACAGAGCTTACAAGAGCTGTGACAAACGAAAACATGATCAGGACTTTCATCGGACTTCCTTTTGCAAACTTGGCTGTTTTTATCGCTATGAACTCGAAGAGACCGCTCGCCTTGGCAGTGTTGACAATTATCATCATACCTATGAGGAGGAGAAGCGTTCCAAGGTCAAGGTACTCCGGGAGCATCTCCCATGGGACAATGCCCAGAAAAAGTACTATCGATGCCCCAAAGAGAGCCGCTACAGTTCTGTGAACTCTCTCGCTGATTATGAGCGCATATGTAAAGAGGAACACTGCAACCGCTATGATCACCTGCTCCATCGACATCACCTAATAAATTATCGTTGGCTTAACCACGTGCTGAACTATCTTAAGGACGACCGGGCTGAGCGGGGACATCTTGGTTATCTCCGAGCCGTAGCCCCGTGAGATCACGAGGAGGTCAAACTCTTCGGCGAGTTTGATAACGACGTCACTCTTGCTCCCGAATATGTGCCTCTTGCTTACCCTCAGACCGATATCATTCAGGCTAGACGCTATTTCCGTGAGCATCTTCTCCCCCAACGCCCTTTCAGCGATCTTCAGTTTTTCGGCCTCAAGCTTTCCGAGGGTCTGCTCAATCATTCTGAATGCCATGCTCTCGGAGACGTAAACAAGTGTAACTGACGCCCCGGCGTAGGCCTCAAGCGTTTCGTAGAGCTCGGATGGAATCCCATGGGCAAAGCGGTCAATGGGAATCAGAATCGAGTTTATCTCTGGAAGAACGAACTCCTCAGGAAGGAGAAGGAACTCCCGATAGCGCTTCGTTATCTCTTCGTACCTATCGCCCGCGATGTTCTTGAACTTCTTCGCGATGAGTTTGCTGAAGATGTCCATAACCACCCCCAACCTGGGAGGATAAAGAGATGATTTAAGCTTTTTGCCGCCCATTTTAGAGGGTTGAACCACAAACGCTTTATTATGCCTTAACGAGCTAAAATCAGGGTGAGAAAAATGAAAAAGGCAGTAGTCTCGCTGCTGATACTCATGCTTCTGCTGCCGTTCGCGTCCTTCACAGCAGCTCAATGTCCCAGTGAAGGGCACACGGTAGTTCTCAAAGCTCCAGCCGTTTCAAGAACTGCCGAAGGAGAGCTCGTTGGCGTTGCCACGGACTTTGTCATAACAGTCGCCCCGGGAAGCGGACACGTCTACGTCGAGACGTGGCCGTTGGCGGAGGTGGACATGCAGGCGAGCGCGAGACTTGCGGCGCAGATAGCCGGAAAGGTTCTCGGCGTCGACATGAGCAAGTACGACGTTTTCATCCAGATAAAGGCGGATTCTCCAATCATAGGCGGTCCCTCAGCTGGAGGAACTATGACCGTTGGAATAATCGCGGCCCTTGAGGGCTGGCAGGTCAACCCGAAGGTCATGATGACGGGCATGATAAACCCCGACGGAACCATAGGGCCCGTTGGCGGGATACTTGAAAAGGCCGCCGCAGCCCATGATGTAGGTGCGGAGGTATTTCTCATTCCCCAAGGCCAGAGGATTCAGTACGTTGAAGAGACCCAGAAGAGAGAAATCGGGGGAATAGTTGAGATAAACACCCAGACCAAGAAGGTCGACGTCGTCGAGTACGCCAAGGAGCGCTGGGGTCTTCAGGTAATCGAGATTAAAGACATCTACGATGCCGTTTACTACTTCACCGGCCACAGAATTCCGAGGCCAGAGGCTCCGGCCTACGTCAAGATAGACACCTCATTCCTCAGGGATGACGCTCTGAAGGATTACCAGAACACAACTGCTTACTACCAAGAGACCCTCGAGAAGCTGAAGAAGAGCGACGTGAACTATGCGATGTACACGACCCTTAGGGAGGCCCTTAACAAGGCCGATGGAATACTGAACCAGTCAAAGAGCGCCCTCGACGACGGAAGGTACTACACCACCCTCAGCAAGGACTTCCAGGCGAGGATAATAATCCGCCACGTGGACTGGTACCTGGGTGTTGAGGGTCCCGAGGACGTCCAGAAGATTCTGAAAACCGTGGAGTCTCAGATAAACGCCTCTGAGAAAATAGTCTCCAACATCACGATAAGGGGCACTACGATGCTCCAGGCGGTGGCCGCCGCCGAGGAGAGGGTTGAGCAGGCAAAGAGCATACTCGACGAGGCCTGGAAGTACTACTACAGCAACGACTACTGGAACGCCGTTGGGGATGCCGCCTTTGCGTATGAGAGGGCAAAGACGGCCATATTCTGGGCCCGGCTCGGCGAAAGATTTGCCGGGGGCGATGTTATAAGCAGTGAAGTCGTCAAAGCCGTTGCGAGGGACTACATCGATGAGTCCAACCTTATAGTCACATACATAGAGTCAATGTACGGGACAGTCGGAGGAGACCTGAGTCAGAGCATAGTACAGGCGGAGCAGTACTACGAGGACGGCAAGTACTCTGCGGCACTGTTTACGGCAATGGAAGCCCGCGTACAGGCACAGGTATTCCTCGACACCCTCGGAATAGACAACCAGACCGTCCTCCTAGACAAGCTCAAGCGCATGAAGGAGGACGCCAAAGTTGCCATAGCCCTTGCCCAGAGCCAGGGCATAACGCCCGTGCTGGCGATGGCCTACTACGAGTTCGCCGAGAGTTACGAGGAGAATGGAAGCCCCGAGGACATTCAAACGGCTATGATATTCTACATGTACGCAAAGGAAACCGCTGGGCTCTTCCTCAGCACACTACCGACACCAGTGAACGTTCTGCAGGACAACACCACGGGCATTCCCCAGATAGTGATTCCAACCTCAACGGACTCCAAAACTGCAACGAACTCAGCAACGTCAACATCAAAGGCTCTAAGCGACGGACTGATAATAGCGCTCCTCGTTGGATCGTTCATCGTCGGAGCGGCCGTTGGTAAAAAGCTATGAATAGCCCGAGGGGAGAACCTTCACTCCCCTCTTCTTTAACAGTTTGACCTCCCATTCTGCAAGGCTCGGACAGACTGTGCAGCCCAGACGGTAGAAGCCTTCGTAATACAGTGGGTGCAGTTCGAAACCGCGCATGATAATGAAGAGCTGAACCATCATTCCGCTCCAGAACTTGATGGGCATGACTTCAAGGAACTTTCCGAGGATATCGTTCTTCCTCTCGATGACCGGAGGTTTAAGCCTCCTCCTTGCACTCTCCCCATCGCGGTCGCCGACCACTAAAAGCGGCCTCTCAAACTCACCCGCCGCTTTGTAGAGCGCCTCCACCTTCTGCCTCGTGCACCAGCGGTTCCTGTGGATCGGCATGCCAAACTCATCGAGCGACATCGGGACATCCACGCGAACTAAGTTGATTTTAAGTTTTCTGGCGAGCTTCTCAACGTATTCATCCGTGAGCGGCATCTCGTATTCCATTCTGACGTAGATAGCCGTGACGTCCTTGAAGACCTCGCTGGCCAGTATCAGTGTGGCAGTCGAGTCTTTCCCACCGCTCCATGGGACGATGATGTCATAATCCTCAAACTGCCGCAGGAAGGCCTTGCTCGCCTCTGCAAGGGCATCGATGTAATCTTGGTTGAGCTCTATCAGACTCTCAAGGGGAACGTCCTCCGGACATGGGCACCTCCAAAGAACCTCAGTCGGAACGCCGAGCTTTTTGCTGACCTCAGCAACTTTGTTCGGACCGGAGAAGTAGACCTCCTGATTCATAAGCTTTCTAAGAACGAGGGAGTTTTCTCCCAGCTCAACGTCGAGAATACCTTTCATCGCCTTTCTGAAGTCCTCGCCGAGAGCCAGGTAGATGTCATAGTCGGGGTTTATCTCGATGCCCAAGGGATTATCCGGATTGAGCCTGTAAGCGCCACTCCACTCGATTCCAAGTCTGAATCTGGCCTTTATCTCCTCCAGGTGGCCGTAGAGCTCATCGACGCGCATGTTTCTGACGCGCTTGGTTCTCAAGAGCCGAACGTAGAAGGGATTTCCAGTCTCGCGAAGGACCGGCAAAACATCTTCCATCAAATCCTTCTCCTTCTCGCCGAAGAGCAGAATAGGAATGTAGGGATCCCTCAGGAGTTCTTTGAGGACATTCTCAACCTCCCCAAAAGTCCTTCCGCCGCCGAGGCCCGAAACCTTTAGAAAACCCCCGTAGTTGCGCTCGTTTATATACTGAAGGGCTTTGGTGTCTTTCCTTGCCCTGGCCATCACGTGGAACATAGAAAAAGATTTTAGGAGAAGCTTAAAACCTTTGCCGCCGATGACGAGAACTCCCTGGACTGAGCCGTGATGAAGACCGGTTTCCTGAGGCTATGCCAGAGCCTTCAGGTACTCCACGTAGACCTTCTTAACCCTCCTCAGTGACTCTACACTCACCCACTCATCGGCGGAGTGCCAGTTCCCTCCAATGGGCCCGTAAACGATTGTTGGCTTGCCCAGATATGTTCCGAAGTAGTTGAAGTCCCCGACGCTCCTGCCATAAGTTATCCCCAGCCCCCTTCCGAAGAGCGAGCCGCGGACCTTTTTGAAAAGGTTCACAAAGCGGTCGTTTTCCCTTACAGTGTAGGGCAGCATCTCGGGCGTTGGCCTCGGGAACCTCTCTATTTTGAGTTCGACCTTTAGATCGAGCCTCTCAGCAAGTTTTAGGAGCTCGCCCCTGACTTTTTCCCAGTCCTCACCAACGACAACGTGCCTGTCTATTATCGCTTTCGCATAGTCGGGAACGCTCAGGCCGTCGGCGGTTCCTTCGATGTGGAGCGTGCAGTATGAGCCCGTGCCGAGCTTCCTGTGCCTCTTAAAACGTATCCTTGAGAGGTTTCCAACGAGTTTCCCAAGCTCCTCAACGGCATTGATTCCAAACTCCGGCCGGGCTGCGTGGGCCTTTCTTCCAAAGGCCTCGACTTGGATCACGAACCGTCCCCTCGCGCCGAGCATCAGCTTCTCGTTAGTAGGCTCGGCAACGAGCACGATGTCGGCATCACTAAGTTTTCCACTCTCTATGAGCCTCCAGGTTCCCCGGGAATAGCCCTCCTCGTCGGAGACTGCGGTGAATATGATGTTCGGCCGCTCTCTTCTCGGAAGCTCAGCTATCTCAATGAAGGCAGCCATGATAGCGGCAAGACCTGCTTTCATGTCCGCACTGCCGAGGCCGTAAAGTCTATCGCCATCGAGCTCGCCCCAGGGATTCCTTGTCCAGCCCTTCGAGAGATTCACGGTGTCCATGTGGCCGTTCAGAACAACGGTGTGGCCCTTACCAGGGAGATAGACAATCACGTCGTCGCCAAAGCCTTCAACCGGGAGGAGCTCCACCCTAAAGCCGTGCTCTTCAAGAAACGAGGCAATAAAACGGGAGATTTCTCCTTCTTCGCCAAAGGGAGAGCGAATGGAGACGAGCTTCTTGAGGAGTTCGAACTCCATGAGGATCACCAAAGACTAAAAACGAAGAAGGACTTAAGGGTTTTTCTTTAATTTTACAAGAGCATGGTAACCCCTATGTCTTTCTTTTCGTCTTGAATAAATAATTCAAATTGTCTACGATTATATAAACAACTATACAGAAAGTATTATATAGTTTAAATTCAAACAATATAGCTGATACCACTCTAGCTCAAAATAGGTTGGGGAGGTGAACTTATGGAGAGAAAAATGCTCAGAATTATCGCCGCGGTTGTGATTCTAGTTGTACTTTTTTTGCCCGTATTCCAAGCGTGTGAAGAAGTCCCATATCAAACCACAGAAAAGTATGAGGTACCAGTTAACTACAAAGTTGTGGATGCTTCTTGCTATGGGACAGGCATTCTGGATTGGGAAATCGAATGCACAGTCAAAATTGAAAATGTAGACTCGCAAGGAGGCACATTTACAGTCACGCTAGATTACTACGATTCTGGTAGTTTAGCATACTCAACTAGTGATTCCAAATACATAGGGCCAGGACAAAGTGTGGAATTCAGGTTTAAAAGCCATGGATTAAGTTATTCAACAGACTGGAAAAATAGGTACAGTGTGGATTACGATGTCGATCCCCCTAAAAAGATAGAAACAAGAGTTGTCACAAAATACAGAAAAGAATGTAGATCAGTAAATCTACTCCAATTAATACTCGGATCATGAGTTTAATCTAGTGATTTCCTTGCTTCTTTTTCTTTTTAACCGCTACCAAAAATTTTTAAACCCCTGCCAGATTCACTATAACCGGGAGTGGGCCGGTAGCTCAGCCTGGTATGAGCGCCGCCCTCGCAAGGCGGAGGCCGCGGGTTCAAATCCCGCCCGGTCCACCATAAGAAACTTTGTCTATGCAAAGTTCATCAAAGTTCGTACGTCTCCTTTGGACGAGTTTTCTTCCAAGAGCTTCGCTTCCAACTTGTTCGTTTTACAGTGTTTCACTGATAACAGCGTCTTTGGACGCTGGGAAAGTTAAAAACAAGTTCATACTCACCAGTTCCATAGACACAACGTAGATGAAAAATAGACGGTAGAAGGAAAGGCCATCACTTCTTTAGAATCTCAACTATCTGCTCGGCGACCTGGACGCCGGCCCTCATCTGGGCCTCGACGGTCGAGGCGCCGATGTGCGGGGTGAGGACAACGTTGTCGAACTTCGTAAGCGGATGACCCTCAGGCAGGGGCTCCTCCTCGAAGACGTCCAAGCCAGCTCCAGCAATCCAGCCCTCCCCGAGGGCCTTGACAAGGGCTTCGGTGTCTATAACGGCTCCCCTGGCCGCGTTGATAAGGATGGCGGTCGGCTTCATCAGCTTCAGTCGCTCCTCGTTTATCATGTGGTAGGTAGCATCGATAAGCGGGACGTGAAGCGTAACAACATCGCTCTCCTTGAGAAGCTCCTCCAGGCTGACGAACTTTCCTCCAACTTCTTTGGCCCTTTCCTCATCTGGATATGGGTCGTAGAGGAGGACGTTCATGCCAAGAGCCTTTGCTAGCTTGGCCACGTTGTAGCCTATTCTGCCGAAACCGACTACGCCTATGGTCTTTCCTTCGAGCTCGATCCCCATACACTGCTTCTTGGCCCAAACGCCCCCGCGCATCTTCCTGTCGGCGAAGGCTATCTTTCTGGCAACGGCAAACATGAGGGCGACGACAAGCTCAGCGACGCTCCTGCTTGATGCTCCAGGGCTGTTAACGACCTTTATGCCCCTCTCCTTGGCGGCCTCAAGGTCGATGTTGTCGAGGCCGACGCCAGCCCTTCCGATAACCTTGAGCTTTGGAGCCGCTTCAATAACCTTCCGGGTCACCTTAGGCTTGCTCCTGACTATAATCGCCTCAACATCCTTGGCAAGCTCTATCAGTTTATCCTCATCTGGATACTCCTCACAAACTACCTCAAACCCAGCGTTCTTCAAAACCTCTATTGCCTTCTCGTGAAGCGGTGCGGCAACCAAAACCTTGACCACATTCATCCCCTCCTCTTTATTGCCATGAGCATGACCTGATCGGAGGTGTCCTCAGCGCGGTCGGCTATGTCTCCAATTTTCGTCAGTATCTGGTTCCATACAAGTTTTGCATAGGTTGTGACAGTCTCGCTTTCAAAAACCTTGCCCTTAATGTCGTACTCAACTTCGTCAGCTTTCTCCTCGGCATCTTCAACGACCTTTGCGAGTTCTATGGCCCTGTCAACGTCGGAGTTGAGTGCATTGACAGCCTCGACAAGAACCTTGTACGTCTCGATGGCGGAATCCACAAGCTTCATGAGCTCATCCTTGAGCTCAAGCGGAACTTTCGGCTTAGCCAAGATGAGCGTGTGGGCAGCGCTTTCGGCAGCGTCTGCCACCTGGTCAACCAGCTCTGAAAGCCTGACGTAGTCACCCCGGTTGGCAGGAAGGAAAGCCCCCTCATAGAGCATCGTCTCTATGCTCCTCCTGAGCTTGTCAGCCTTGCTTTCCAGCTGATCCACTTCCCTCTCGAAGGCCTTAGCCCTTTCAAGATCTCCATCCAAGTAAGCAACCATAAGCTCCCTAAAGGCAACGAGGGACTCGTTGACAACCTCAAGGTGCTTTTCAATAGTATCAAAAACCCCACTTTCTTTTCCGCCAAATATGGGCATTTTTCATCCCCCACAATAACCTCGATTGGTGGGTTTATCTACTTTGCTCCTCCTTGGCCTTAATGAGCGCCCAGAGAAGCTCGTTCCGTGGAGCTTCAAGCCCCACACTCCTCGCGTACTCCACTATCTTTCCGTGAATGTAGTCAACCTCTGTCCTCTTTCTTCTCTTTATGTCTTGAAGGGTTGAGTTGTAGTTCTCACGGGTTTTCTCTATTGTGTCCCAGAGAAGCTCCAGTGGGTGGATCTCAAACTCTATCCCCAGCTGCCGCGCCACCGTGCATCCTTCGCGCGCTATATCCACAGAGATGCCCTCGAGGTAGGGATCATCCTTCAGAAAGCCGTTTTTCACTTCGAGAACAGTTCCAAGTCCATTGATGACGGAGTTGACTATGGCCTTCGCCCACTTCCAGCCGATAACGTTCTCGGTTGTGTGCGTTTCTATTCCGGCCCCGTTAAAAGTCTCCGCGACCTCTTCCACGAAGGGATGGGTTCCGGTAGGATACTTTCCTACGACAGTTATTCCCCTGCCGGTCCACTTCACTCTGCCCCACCCAACCAGCATGGCCCCATTGGTTGTTATTCCCCCCATGACGTTTGGAGTTATCTTCAAAGCTAACTCCTCGTTCCCGAGGCCGTTCTGTATACTCAGCACCCAAGTTTTCGGGCCGATGCAGTTCCTTGCACACTCCAGGGCAGTTTTAGTTGAATACGACTTTGTGGCCAGTATGAGAAGATCGGGGGGCTCTTCAGGAGCATAGAGGCTTGCATTGGGATAAACTGTGAACTCCTCAACGCCAAGGACGTGAAGACCGTTCTCATTTATCGCCCTCACCTGATCCTCCCTGCCGATGAGCGTTACATCGTTTCCAGCCCTCGTCAGAAGGGCACCGAAAAGTGAACCTATTGAACCCGCACCGAGGATGTAAATCTTCATCTCACCACCGCAATCATTTAAAGCCTCCCCCTTAAAGCCTTACCGATGAAGCTCAATGTGATTCTGGTCGAACCTGAGGGGCCTGCAAACATAGGCATGATAGCGAGAACGATGAAGAACTTCGGCTTCAATGAGCTAGTCCTGGTCAATCCCAACATCACTGAGGAGAGCTATCTCTATGCAGTCCACGCGCGGGACGTTCTAGAGAGGGCCGCCATCGTCGAGACCTTCGAGGAAGCACTGGGACTCGTGGATCTGGCTGTGGGCACTACCGGGAAGCCAGGGAAGCGCTACATCCCAGACAGGGCACCCATGATGCCCTGGGAATTGGCAGAAGCACTCCAGGGTTATTCAGGTAGGATTGGCATCTTCTTCGGGCGCGAGAGCATCGGCCTGAAGAACGAGGAGCTTGAGAGGATGGATCTAACGGTCACCATCCCGACAAGCGAGATTTACCCAGTCATGAACCTCAGCCAGGCCGTTGCGGTAATACTCTACGAGCTGGCCAAGGGCAGAAGGAAAGCCATCCACCCCTCGCTCGAACCGGCAACGCGGGAGGAGAAGGAGGCCCTCATCAGAACCTGGGGGAGGCTTTTGGACGTTCTGGATTACCCGAAGGACCCCGAGAGGAGAGAGGTTTTTGTCAAGATTTTCCGGCGCTTTGTGGGGCGAACCATCCTCTACGGAAGGGAGGTTCACACGCTCATCGGACCCTTGAGAAAAGCGGCGTTAAGACTGGAGGAATGTGGAGATGCTGAGCGTTGAGCGCTTTGATATTGCGAGGAAAGAAGTCTGGATCGCGGTGATTTTCGACGAGAAAATTCAAGGGATTACCTTCTCCCTAGATGAGGAGGGATTTCTGAGGGAGAGAATCGCCAACATGGCGTTCTTCCTCAAGAAAAGGGGTGTCAATGTCGAATTAACCCTGCTTGAGTCAGACTATCCCAGACTCGTCCGCGACGTCATTCTTGGAAAACTCGAGAACGAGGAGCTCCTTCCGGAGCTGGGTTTTCTGGGTGTAACATCCTTTGAGCGCCGTGTTTACGAATGGCTAACAAAAAGGGTTAAAAGAGGAAGCGTTGTAACGTATGGAGAGCTGGCAAAGACCCTTGGAACTTCCCCGAGGGCCATTGGAGGGGCGATGAAGAGGAACCCCTACCCCATAGTCGTTCCCTGTCACAGAGTCGTGGCCTGGGACGGACCTGGCTATTACACGCCAAAGCTCGAGTACAAGGCCTTCCTGCTGAAGCTTGAGGGGGTGGAAGAATGGACAAGCTCAAAGCGTACCTGATAGGATTCTTAATTGCCGTCATAGTGATAGCCGCCGGCATAGTCTGGTACGGTGGCTGGAAGCTGCTACTCCAGGTGGTTTTAGCCCTTGGATTCCTCAGCGTCACGCTGATGCTGCTCTTCTTCACCGCGCTGACGTTCTACGCCGAGAGCTGGAAGTACGGAGGGATACTGGCGATTTTCACCGTCATCAGCAGCTACGGTCTCTACTTAAGTGCCACTTGGAATCGCACCGATTGGCAGCATCTTTACCCCGTTGGTTGGATAATAGTATTCTTCGTTGCAATTCTTGCCTTCGGCATATGGTACATCAGCGAGCCCGATCTGGGCCTGGCCGACCGCTTCCGCTCGGCCGAGAAGCTCGAGAGGATGGGCAAGTACAAGGCAGCAGCCAGAAAGTACGAAAAGGCCGGCAACTATCTGAAGGCCGCCGAGATGTACGAGAGGCTCGGCTGGATGGAGAGCGCAGCCTGGGCCTACGAGAAGGCCAAGAAGTACGAGAAAGCGGCTGAGATATACGAAGCCCTCTATGAGAAGGAGAAGGACACCTACTACCTCAAGGAGGCCCACGAGTACTGGAAGAAGGCTGGGAACATGGACAGGGCAGCTAAGGCCCTTGAGAAGTACGCCGAGGAGGAGCCCTGGTTCTGGGAAGATGTCGCTAAGCTCTACGAGGAGCTGGGCAAAGAGGAGAAAGCTAGGGAGGCATGGGAAAAGGCCCTGGATTACTACACCAAGGAAGCACAGGAGGAAGGCGTCTTCTGGGAGGACGTCGGAAACATAGCAAGAAAGCTCGGAAGGGAGGAACTCGCCAGGGAAGCCTACAAGAAGTTCCTCGAGTACTGCCTCAAGGAGGCCGAAGAAGACCCGATGTGGTGGAAGCACGTCGCTGAGGCCTATGAGTACCTCGGCGAGAAGGAGAAGGCCCAAGAGGCAAAGAAGAGGTACGAAGAGTACAGGACGAAGATAATAAAGGCGAACGAGGAGACATCGAAGTTCCCAGAGGAAAGGTGATTCTCCACTCTTTCTTTTTCCGGGGGTGAGAAATTGTCAAGAGATAGACCCCCAAAGGAGAGGCCAAAGCTTAATATCCTCAAGCTGTCAAAGATGCCCATAAGGCTCGTGATGGAGAAAAACTTCCTCAGGCTCTCTCCCGATGATAAAATAGAGAAGCTCATAAAGGAGCTCGAGCATCAAACCTGCGCTGTCGTCACTGATGACGATGGAAAGCTTCTTGGATTAATTTCGATCGACGAGATAATAAACCTCGTAATCCCTCCTTCTGACTACATCCTCGTAGGACTTGACGCGATTAAGGAGGCACATTTCGACTGGGATAGACCCGTAAGTGACATAATGAACCCCCGACCAATAATCCTCAGTCCGAACGACAGTCTCGGCTATGCCCTCGAAATGATGCTTGAAACCGGTATCAAGCAGTTTCCAGTTGTTGATAAGAAAAAGACCGTCCTAGGAACGTTTTCCGCCCAGAGTATTGTGAGGATTCTCAGGGTATTTGTCAGGTGAGTTTGTATGGAACTCGAGCTGATACTCTACCTAGCCCTCATGCTCGCAGTTGCCGAGACCTTTGGATGGATATTCGCAAGGATAGAGCAACCCGTCGTCCTAGGCCAGATTATCGGCGGCATACTGCTCGGCATGTTCTTTCCCCCAACCACAGAAGTGAAGGATATTTCAATGCTCGGCGTCCTGCTCCTCCTCTTCCTTGCAGGCCTGGAAAGTAGCGTTGATGAGCTAAAGGAAGCCGGTAAAGCTGGACTCTCTGTGGCAGTGGTTGGAGTTGCAATTGCCTTCCTCATGGGTTTCGGCATTGTGTATCCCTTCAAGGGCTTTGAACAGGCTCTCCTATACGGTGCCCTGATGACTCCAACGAGCGTGAGCCTGACGGTTAGGGTTCTTATGGAGCTTGACGCGCTCAAGACTGTTGAGGGCAACACCATACTGACGGCCGCTATAGTCGATGATATTCTCGGCATAGTTATCCTGAGCATTGTCATTTCGATGCTTGTTCAGGGCGGCATTAATCCAATTGGGATAGGTCTCATCTTTGCCAAGGTTATCGTCTTCATACTGGCCTCGATTTACGTTGTCCCGCCTGCGATAGACAGACTGCTGAGAAAGGTCGTCCACCTGGGCTTTGCAGATTCGACGATAACCCTATCGATGGCGACTCTCTTCGCTTTTGCCTATTTAGCGGAGCACATGAATTTAGCCTCTATCCTTGGAGCCTACCTCTTCGGTCTCAGTCTAAGCGAGACTGAATTCAGAAGGCCAATATTCGAGCACACAAGGATCCTGGCCCACTCTATGTTCATTCCGTTGTTCTTCGTTGACGTTGGCATGAACATCCCGCTCAGAAGCATCTCCGAGGTAGGGGTCTTCGCACTGGTTTTCAGCCTTGGAGCGATAGCCAGCAAGGTTATAGGATGCGGCCTCGGAGCTCTCCTGGCCGGACTTGACCGCAGACAGTCGCTTAGGGTTGGAATAGGCATGATTCCAAGGATGGGCGTTGAGCTCGCGATGCTCGCCATAGCTATGAACGCTGGTATAGTCGGTGAGGATGCCTACGTGGTCATCGTGCTGATGATATTCCTGAGCACGCTTGTCACGCCGCCTCTCCTTAAGATGGCATTCAAAGAGGAAGCATCATCGGAATACTATCCCAACCTTTTGAGCTAGAAACCTTCCTTAGGTTTCAGCGTGTCATTTCCTGCCCTTCTTGTATTTCTTCAGGTTTCCACGCCATAATGGATCTTTCCGCTTTTTCCATTCCCAAATGAGGAGCAAAACAACAAATGTCATCAAAAGAAGAACTCCAAAGGTTTTCTGCCTCTCAACGTAGAGTATCCTGTAGAGGGTTGGGTGACGCCAGAACAGTTTGGATTCAAAAGAATCATCGCAGAGGTCTGGACATGCACCAAAGACCCAGCAAGGGTCAATCAGAACCCGCTGCTGGTATAATCTTACGCTTTCGTTCTTTTCCACAAGAGTGCCGTAAATCTCATCGTAACAACCAAGAGAGACTCCGCATTCTCCATAACACGCCTTTATTTTGTCGTGAACATTGCATTGTACGCTGTAATCGAGGCCTGCCACTTCCGAGAAGAAAAGGTTAAGTCTCCGGGAAGAATGCCAAGGGACTTGTTTTTGATAAGACTAAAGTTGTATTTGTTCAATCTAAAAGGATCCAAGGATGACGCAGGAGAAAGTTTCGCCGTAAGACTGTCCTTAGTTGCAAGTATTATCTGGTCATGAGTCTCGTTATATGGAATTCTCACAATGATTTTATCCCCAGTCAGGTCAAAAATCTCGCTAGCGGTGCAATTCCAACATTCTATACTAACCGACCTAACGGTTTCATCAGGGCTCACAACCTCGAAGAGGTTAACCGTGGCCACCTGCGGCAGAAGGAACAGGAACACCAGAAAGACCGCAAGTTCCCGTTTTATAGGCATCTAAGAAAATATGGGAGAAAGAACTTAAACATTACGCTCATAAATAGTCATCGAAACTCGCCAACCTTTTTAAAATCCAGCCCGGATTTTTCTCAAGGTGATAGCGATGATGGGAATGAACCCAAGGCAGATGAAGAAGCTCATGCGCCAGATGGGCATCAAGATGGAGGAGCTTGAAAACGTTGAGGAGGTCGTTATAAAGCTCCCAGACAGGGAGATAATCCTCCGTGACGTTTCAGCTATGGTGATAACCGCTCAGGGCGAGAAGAGCTACCAGATAGTTGCTGGCAGGGAGGAAGTAAGGCCAATCCTCAAGATTTCCGAGGAGGACATAAAGCTCGTCATGGAGCAGGCGGGCGTTGACTACGAGACGGCAAAGAAGGCGCTGGAAGAGGCAGAGGGCGACCTCGCGGAGGCCATCCTCAAGCTCACTGAAGGCTGAGAAATTTTCCTTATTATTAAATACAAAGTAGAAAGGGAAATCACTCCGTCCCATGCTCTTTTTCAAAGGTCTCTATGGCCTTCATGAGCGGTATGAGGTGCATAAGCGCTGGACCGCCGGCCATGAGAACCGCGACGAGACCGGCCTCGATGAGCTCTTCTTTCTTAGCGCCCGCTTCGAGTGCCTTCTGGGTGTGGAGATAGATGCACCACTCACAGCCCTGAGCTATGCCGAGGGCAAGGGCAATAAGCTCCTTCTCCCTCGTTGTGAGGGCCTTGTTGTCAACAACCTCGCGGAGGAACCTAGAAAAGGCGGCTATCTCTTTCGGGTGCTCCTTACCGAGTTTGTCAAGGAGCTCCCCTATTTCCTTCAACTTAACCTGGACGTCCTCACAGTCCATGGGGATCACCGTATAAAGATTGCATTCCAAGTTTAAAGGCCTATCCCAAACTTTGGGTTGAGAACTACCCGCTCCAAAAGGATATAAAGGGAGAAACCGAGGCTCTGATGATGAGAGCAATAGGGGTCATCAGAAAATCCAGGCGCGAGAGGATAAGCCGGGAAGAGTTCGAGGAGCTGTTAAGGAGTGCCGGCTACGAGGTAGTGGCGATTCTCGAACAGAACCGTGAAGAGCACCCTAAGTACAACATCGGAAAGGGAAAGCTCGAGGAGCTCAAAGAGCTCGTGAGGGAGCTTCAGCCGGATAAGGTCATCTTCGCCAACAAGCTCACGCCAAGCCAGGCCTACAACCTTTGGAAGGAGCTGAGGGTGGAAATAATAGACAAGTGGCAGCTGGTTCTTGAAATATTCGAGAGGCGCGCGCATTCAAAAGAGGCAAAGCTCCAGGTGGAGCTAGCGAGCCTGCAGTACGAGGTTCCCCTCGTGAAGGAGGCCATCAGGAGAATAAAGCTCGGCGATAGGGCAGGATTCAAGGGAATGGGTGAGTATCAGACCCAGCAGTACCTTAAGCACATCCGCTACCGCATGGGCAAGATAAGGAAGGAGCTGGAAAGGGTAAAGGCAGACCGAGAGGTTAAAAGGAAGCGCAGGGAAGAGGTTGGCTTCATCCTGCTCGCCTTAGCGGGCTACACGAACGCCGGAAAGTCAACACTCCTCAACACCCTCGCGGGGGAGGAGATAGAGGCGAGAGACCAGATGTTCACCACCCTGGACACGACGACGAGGCGCTTCAAGCTCGGCGGTAAGAGGGTTCTCGTCACCGACACGGTCGGCTTCATTGACGGTCTCCCGCCGTTTATCGTTGAAGCCTTCCACTCCACGCTGGAGGAGATAGTTAAGGCCGATATAGTCCTGCTCGTTCTCGATGTGAGCGAGCCCTGGCCGGAAATACGGAGGAAGTTCCTAGCATCGCTCAACGTCTTGAGGGAGCTTAAGACCCTGGATAAGCCCATGGTAGTCGTCCTCAACAAGAGGGACCTGACGAGCGAGGAGGACGTTAAAGATAAGGCTGAGAGGATAATAGAGATAGTCGAGGAGAGGGGGATAAACGTCTCCCGTGTCGTTTCCATCTCGGCCAAGTTCGGTCAGTTGGAGGAGCTTTATGGGGCGCTGGAAGAGGTGGTACTAACCCTGCCCAAGTACGGGGCCTTTGAGATAACCGTGAGGGAGCCTGAGAAAGTTCCTCAGGTCATGGCTCTGATAAATGCTATTGGTGAGGTTTTGTCCGTTGAGTACGGTGAGGAGACGAAAATAGAAGCCTACATCCAGACGGGAATGATAAAGGAGCTGACGAGGCTGGGGGTCGAGATAAAGCGGCTAAACCAGCCCCACCAATGAGAAAGCCTTGAAGATTCCAAGGGCAATGAATATCGCCGTCAGCGGCGTCGCTACCCAGCCGAAGACTATGTCCTTTATGACGGACTTGTCAACGCCCTCTCCCGCGATGAGACCGACTCCTATGACTCCACCGACTATGGACTGGCTGGAGCTCACCGGGAGACCGAAGATATTGGCAAGGCTCACAGCTATTGCCGAACCGAACTGTGCTGCGAAGGCCGAGATCGGGCCGAGGGCGGTTATCTTCTTTCCAACAGTGTGCATCACCGCGTAGCTAAAAGTTAGAGCGCCTATCGAGAGCGCTATCGCGCCAAAAATTCCGGCAATCTTCGGCTCCACGAAGCCGGCACCGACCAGAGGTCCAGATGCATTGGCGACCTCGTTGGTGCCGAAGTTAAAGGCCATGTACGAGCCGCCGAGTATAGCGAGAGCCTTGTAGAGGGCCTCAATCGTAGAGACGCTTTTTATGCTCGAAATAACCTTGGAATAGAACTTGTACAGGATTATCGCCAGAATCCCAGACAGTATGGGCGAGACAACCCACGCAGATGCTATTTTAACGAGCGTATACCAGTTGATTGGAGCATCTACAGCAAGACCGACTCCTATAACACCGCCAACTATGGCCTGAGTCGTGGAAACCGGAAGGCCCTTGACGGTGGCTATCGTGACCCATACTCCAGCGGCGAGAAGCGCTATTACCGCCATCTCCATCGTGAGGTAGCCTTCGGGGACGATGCCCTTGCCGACGGTTTTCATAACTTTGTATCCCTTCAGATAGGCACCCATCAGGACGAATATCGCTATGGTGAGGGTTGCTTGCCGGAAGCTGAGTATTCCGGCACCTACTGCCGTCCCCATAGCGTTGGCTGAGTCGTTCGAACCTATGTTCCAAGCTATGTAGAATGCCACTGCTATTGCTGCTATCACTAGCCCGTCCATAAGGATCACCTATATAGTCTATATATCTCCCTTTAGACTGTGGCTTAAAAAATTTTGCCAATGACTGTACGAACTTTTTTCGAGAAATGATGCCATAATTGTTCCATTGACGACTGACAAAGTTCATGCCTACCCAAAGACATCTGCCGAAGGCTGCTTAACCCAATACCGAAACTTAAATAAATGCAATAGATGAATAAGTTTTGACAAATTTAAGGAGGCAGGAATGATGATAGAGATTCGTTTTCACGGTAGGGGTGGACAGGGTGCAGTTACGGCTGCCAACATATTAGCTTCAGCCGCTTTCCTTGAGGGCAAATACGTCCAGGCGTTCCCGTTCTTCGGAGTTGAGAGGCGTGGAGCACCTGTTACGGCATTCACCAGGATCGACGAGAAGCCCATCAGGATTAAGACCCAGATCTACGAACCTGACATAGTCGTCGTCCTTGATCCGTCCCTCCTCGACACTGTCGATGTCACCGCAGGTCTCAAGGACGGTGGAATCGTTATCGTCAACACCGAGAAAAGCAAGGAAGAAGTCCTCGAGAAGCTCAAGAAGAAGCCCGCCAAGCTCGCTCTGGTCGACGCCACCACTATAGCCCTTGAGATACTCGGCCTCCCGATCACTAACACCGCCATTCTCGGTGCCGTCGCCAAGGCCACTGGCGTTGTCAGCCTTGAGCACGTCCAGAAGGCCATCCAGGACGTCTTCTCCGGAGCCCTCGGCGAAAAGAATGCCAAGGCTGCAGAAGAGGCCTTCAACAAGACTGTCATTTACGAACTCTGATTCTCTTTCCTTATAATCCTTACAAGGGGTGAAGAGGGTTGAACACGTTGTTTGGTGAAAAGAAAGAAGGGGCCACCAAAATCGTCCTCAAATCCGTGGACGAGTATCCAGAGGCCCCTATAACCCTGGGAACGACCCTCATCAACTTCACTGGTGACTGGAGGACGTTCATACCAGTCGTTGATGATAACAAGTGCGTCAAGTGTTACATCTGCTGGAAGTTCTGCCCCGAGCCAGCAATATACATCCGCGAGGACGGCTACGTCGGCATCGACTATGACTACTGTAAGGGCTGCGGTATCTGTGCGAACGAATGCCCAACCAAGGCCATAACGATGGAGAAAGAAGAGAAGTGAGGTGTTGAGCATGGAATACAAGCCAATTAGAAAGGTTGTGAGCGGCAACTACGCGGCCGCTTACGCCGCCAAGCACGCCCGCGTTGAGGTTGTGGCTGCTTATCCAATCACCCCTCAGACGAGCATCATCGAGAAGATAGCGGAGTTCATAGCCAACGGTGAGGTTGAGAACCTTCAGTACGTGGCTGTTGAGAGTGAGCACTCTGCCATGGCCGCATGTATAGGAGCTTCAGCAGCTGGAGCGAGGGCCTTTACGGCAACCTCCGCCCAGGGTCTTGCTTTGATGCACGAGATGCTCCACTGGGCGAGCGGCGCGAGGTTGCCGATAGTTATGGTCGACGTCAACAGGGCTATGGCCCCGCCGTGGAGCGTCTGGGACGACCAGACCGACTCCCTAGCCCAGCGCGATACGGGCTGGATGCAGTTCTACGCCGAAAACAATCAGGAGGTTTATGACGGCGTTCTGATGGCCTTTAAGGTTGCTGAGACCGTCAATCTGCCAGCGATGGTCGTTGAGAGCGCATTCATCCTGAGTCATACCTACGACATCGTTGAAATGATCCCCCAAGAACTCGTCGATGAGTTCCTCCCGCCAAGGAAGCCGCTCTACACGCTCACCGACTTCGACAACCCAGTCTCTGTTGGAGCCCTCGGAACTCCCGCTGACTACTACGAGTTCCGTTACAAGATAGAAAAGGCCATGGAGAAGGCTAGAAAGGTCATCAAGGAAGTCGGCAAGGAGTTCGGCGAGATGTTTGGAAGGGACTACAGCCAGATGATAGAGCTCTACAGGACTGACGATGCTGACTTCGTCTTCATGGGCATGGGTTCACTTATGGGAACCGTTAAGCAGGCCGTTGACATTCTCCGTGAGGAGGGCTACAAGGTCGGAGCAGCCAAGGTCCGCTGGTTCAGGCCATTCCCGAAGGACGAGCTCTACGAACTGGCCAAGAATGTGGAGGGAATAGCCGTCCTCGACAGGAACTTCTCATTTGGCCAAGAGGGCATACTCTTCAACGAGGCCAAGGGTGTGCTCTACAACACCGACGCAAGACCGATCATAAAGAACTACATCGTCGGCCTTGGAGGCAGAGACTTCACTGTGAGCGATGTCAAGAAGATAGCAGAGAACATGAAGGCAGTCATCGAGAAAGGAGAACTAGATGTAGAGGTGGACTGGTACCACCTTAAGAGGTGAGAATGATGGAGATTCCAGAGAACGTTAAGAAGAGGTTGAGCATTCCCGCGGAGGAGCACTTTTACGCGGGCCACACTGCCTGCCAGGGCTGTGGTGCCTCACTCGGCCTTAGGTACGTCCTTAAGGCCTATGGGAAGAAGACAATATTCGCAATTCCAGCATGCTGTTCAACCATCATCGCTGGTCCCTGGCCATACAGCGCACTCGACGCGAACCTGTTCCACACCGCGTTCGAGACTACCGGTGCCGTCATAAGCGGAATCGAGGCTGCTCTGAAAGCCAAGGGCTACAAGGTTAAGGGTGAGGACGGCATAATGGTCGTCGGCTGGGCAGGAGATGGTGGAACCGCCGACATAGGACTCCAGGCCCTCTCGGGCTTCCTTGAGAGGGGCCACGATGCGGTCTACATCATGTACGACAACGAGGCCTATATGAACACCGGAATCCAGAGGTCGGGTTCAACACCCTACGGTGCCTGGACCACCAACACCCCCGGTGGAAAGGAGCACTTCCTCGAGAAGAGGCACAAGAAGAAGGTCATCGACATCGTCATTGCTCATGAGATACCCTATGCGGCTACCGCAAGCGTTGCCTACCCAGAAGACTTCATAAGGAAGCTCAAGAAGGCCCAGAAGACCCCAGGGCCAAGCTTCATCCAGCTCTTCGCGCCGTGTCCAACTGGCTGGCGCTCACCGACCGACAAGAGCATCGAGCTAGCCAGGTTGGCAGTCCAGACCGCCTACTTCCCGCTCTTCGAGTACGAGAACGGCAAGTACAAGATCAACATGCCGAGCACCAAGAAGGATCCCAAGCCCATTGAGGAGTTCCTCAAGCTCCAGGGCAGGTTCAAGTACATGACCAAGGAGGATATCGATATCCTCCAGCAGTGGGTCCTCCACGAGTGGGAGAAGCTCAAGAAGCTCGCCGAGATCTTCGGCTGAGCTTTCCATCTTTACCCTAAAGGTTTAAGTGTCAAGTTGACAACTCACCCGAGGTGATATACATGGCCGAGAGTCCGTTTAAGGCCGACATTGAGAGGGTTCAGAAGGAGTATAGCGAAAAGATGACCCCGGGGGCGATTGTCTACCTCCCGGGAAGCAGCGTCGTGAACAAGACTGGAAGCTGGAGAGTTTTCATGCCGGAGTTCAACAGGGACAAGTGCGTTAGGTGCTATCTCTGCTACATCTACTGTCCGGAGCCAGCCATATATCTCGACGATGAGAACTATCCGGTCTTCGACTACGACTACTGTAAGGGCTGTGGAATTTGTGCGAACGAGTGCCCGACAGAGGCAATAGTTATGGTTAGGGAGACCAAGTGAGGTGGTGAAAGATGCCGATTAGGAAGGTTATGAAGGCTAACGAGGCTGCTGCCTGGGCGGCCAAGCTGGCCAAGCCAAAGGTTATCGCAGCGTTCCCAATTACGCCCTCCACTCTCGTTCCTGAGAAAATAAGTGAGTTCGTAGCCGATGGAGAACTTGACGCAGAGTTCATCAAGGTCGAGAGCGAGCACTCAGCAATTTCTGCTTGTGTCGGTGCTTCGGCGGCAGGTGTTAGGACCTTCACCGCGACCGCTTCCCAGGGTCTCGCTTTGATGCACGAGATACTCTTCATCGCAGCAGGAATGAGGCTTCCGATAGTCATTGCCGTTGGAAACCGTGCTCTCTCAGCTCCGATCAACATCTGGAACGACTGGCAGGACACAATCAGCGAGCGCGACACCGGCTGGCTCCAGTTCTACGCCGAAAACAATCAGGAAGCCCTTGACCTCATCCTGATAGCCTTCAAGGTCGCCGAAGACGAAAGGGTTCTCCTTCCTGCAATGGTAGGCTTTGACGCGTTCATCCTGACCCACACCGTCGAGCCGGTTGAGATCCCAGACCAAGAGCTCGTCGACGAGTTCCTCGGCGAGTACATGCCAAAGCACGCCTATCTCGATCCGGCCAAGCCGATAACCCAGGGTGCACTCGGATTCCCAGCCCACTACATGGAGGCCCGCTATGGCGTCTGGGAAGCTAACGAGAACGCTAAGAAGGTCATCGATGAGGTCTTCGCCGAGTTCGAGAAGAAGTTCGGAAGGAAGTACCAGAAGATTGAAGAGTACAGGACCGAAGATGCCGACATAATCTTCGTCACCATGGGCTCCCTCGCCGGAACCCTCAAGGAGTATGTCGACATGCTCCGCGAGAAGGGCGTTAAGGTCGGTGCCGCCAAGATCACCGTTTACAGGCCATTCCCAACCGAAGAAGTCAGGGAGCTCGCAAAGAAGACAAAGGTTCTCGCGCTTCTCGAGAAGAACGTCACTTTCAGCGTCGGTGGAGCCTTATTCCAGGACTTCAGCAGGGCCTTGGTCAACGAGAGTGAGAAGCCAAAGATAGTTGACTTCATCCTCGGCCTTGGAGGCAGGGACGTCACCTTCAAGGACCTCGATGAGGCCCTAGCAATAGCGCAGAAGGCCCTCACTGGGGAGGAGTTTGAGGAAGTCAACTGGATAGGACTTAGAAAGGAGATACTGTGAGGTGAGGAAGATGGCCGTTAGGAAGCCCCCAATTACCACTCGCGAGTACTGGGCACCTGGTCACGCCGCCTGTGCTGGTTGTGGCTGTGCAGCTGCTCTCAGGCTTGCCACAAAGGCCTTCAGCGAGGCCATGGAGGAGAAGTACGGTGATCCAAACGCCTTCGCTATAGCCCAAGCCACAGGATGTATGGAAGTCGTCAGCGCCGTCTTCCCGTACACCGCCTGGAAGGCCCCGTGGATCCACGTCGCTTTCGAGAACGCCGCCGCAGTTGCGAGTGGTGTCGAGGCCGCCTGGAAGAAGGTCGGCAGGAAGGGTAAGATCCTCGCTATCGGTGGAGATGGTGGTACGGCAGACATCGGTATGCAGGCCCTCAGCGGTATGCTCGAGCGCTGGCACAACGTCGTCTACCTCATGTACGACAACGAGGCCTACATGAACACCGGAATCCAGAGGTCGAGCTCAACTCCCTACGGTGCCTGGACGACCACCTCACCGCCAGGAAAGCTCTCCATCGGTGAGGACAAGCCCAAGAAGTGGGTTGCCCTCATCGCTGCCGCCCACCAGATCCCGTACGTGGCAACCGCCAGCGTCGCTAACCCCTATGACTTCATCAAGAAGATGAAGAAGGCCGCTAAGGTCGACGGCCCGGCCTTCGTCCAGGTCCAGTGTACTTGTGTCCCAGGCTGGCGCGCCCCGCCGGAGAAGAGCATTGAGATCACTAGGCTCGCCATCGAGACCGGTGTTTGGCCGCTCTTTGAGATCGAGAACGGTGACTTCCACAACATCAAGATACAGGCACCGGGAGGAGGCGCCAAGGTCAAGCGCGAGGGTGGCAGGATCGTTGCCATCGAGTTCAAGAAGCCCATCGAAGAGTACCTCAAGCTCCAGGGCAGGTTCAAGCACCTCTTCAAGCAGCCCGAGGCCATCGACATAATGCGCGAGCAGATCAAGGCCATGTGGAAGGTTCTTGGCGTCGATGTCATCCTCCCGAAGCCGGAGGAGTGACCTCCCTCTTTCTTCTTCTACCAATTTCTGCTTTCACCTGATGATTGTTCTACAAAAATGACCCATAAGGGTCTCTTTTATAACAAAGCTTTTAAGCTCTTAGGAAAACCTAATCCGGAGGTGGTTAAAGATGACTATCAAAACTCCCCCCACCCTGAACATAGCGGGGCTGGGTGCTGACCCACTCACTCAGAGGATAAGCGAGAAGCAGAAAAAGTGGAAGTACAAAATAGCCGTTCTCAGCGGCAAGGGTGGTGTCGGGAAGAGCACCGTTGCTGTCAACCTCGCCGCCGCCCTTGCAAAGAAGGGTTACTTTGTCGGAATCCTCGACGCAGACATACACGGGCCGAACGTGGCAAAGATGCTCGGTGTAGAGAAAGCCGAGGTTCTGGCAGAGAGAATGGAAGACGGTAGATTCGAGATGATACCCCCGATGAATGACTTTCTCGGCCAGACCACGCCTATAAAGGTCATGAGCATGGGCTTCCTCGTCCCAGAGGACCAGCCGATCATCTGGCGCGGAAGCCTCGTTACCAAGGCGATTAAGCAGCTCCTCGGAGACGTCAAGTGGGGCGAGCTGGACTTCATGATAATAGACTTCCCACCGGGAACGGGCGATCAGATACTCACGGTCACCCAGACCCTCCAGCTAGACGCGGCGATAATCGTCACCACACCGCAGGAGGTCGCTTTGCTGGACACGGGCAAGGCCGTCAACATGATGAAGAAGATGGAAGTGCCTTATATAGCCGTCGTCGAGAACATGAGCTACCTCATTTGCCCGCACTGCGGCAACGAGATAGATCTCTTCGGTAAGGGTGGTGGAAGAAAGCTCGCCGAAAAAGAGGGCGTTGACTTCCTCGGGGAGATACCAATAGACCTCAAGGCAAGGGAAGCCAGTGACACTGGCATACCGATAGTCCTTTACGAGGACACCATGGCCGCCAAGGCCTTCACGGAGATAGTTGACAAGCTTATCGCCAAGCTCGAAGAGATGAAGGGCGAAGAGACCAAAGAAGAGGGCAGCGAGGAATCTAAGGAAGAGTAAAGCCTTTAAGACCTTTTTCCCCTATTCTTTATCGCGGCCGAGGCCGGCAGACGCCGTTGCCGTGAGGCCGCGCTGGGCCGGGCTACATTAACTTTTTAACCATGTTTGGGTATCTCCCTGGGAGGGATATGATGAAGCGAACCCTCGTTCTAATAACCCTCATCATCCTCATGGCTCCCCTCGTTTCTGCCGGTGAGTTGACCTATTATCCAAGCCGGGAAGCTTTTCAGGCTTTTTTGGACTCGAATTCGACTTACACTGTGGTTGCTGGGAACGAGATATGGGCAAAGGCCTGGGCGTATTATGTCGATGAAAAGCTTTCAACTGTGAAAGAGCACGGGAACGAGACGCTAGTCCTTATTGGGAATGTTTATAACAACCCCATGATTATGATCCTCTGGCCCCAGACCGGCCTTCCCGAAAACCAGTCGCTTCTGCCCGGAATCATCGTTCTCAACCACTCCGTTATCATAACCGGCTCCGAGGACAACATCTACCTGACGGAGCGTGCTTTTGAGAAGCTTTGGAATCCTCCACTCGAATCAAAGGTCGGCTTTGTGGCACTGCTCGTCATTATAGCCTGGGTCTTCTTGCTGACTCTCCGCAACGATAAGAGCCATGCCGGCAGCTTCTACAGCCTGACCCTCTCCATATTCATGCTGTGGTATCTCACTTCCCCTATTCCAAAGATGAGTGAAGTTTTTCTCGAATACTTCTTCCAGGGACTCAAATTTGCCGTTGGAGGCTCCGTGGATTCTCCGTTAGGAGCAATGTTGGGTGTACTATTCAAGATAGTTCCACCCATCGAGGAGAATCTTGTTTTTGCCCACTGGGTGCTTATCCTTCTGCTGATATCATTCTCCTTTTATATCTCGCCAAAGCGCGCCCGCGAGTTGGGCTTCATAGTCTTCGGCCTCACCTTTGCCTCGCCAATGTTCAGGGAGCATCTCCACCACATTGACTGGAGCGTCCTCGGCCTGACATCTTTCCTCATCACGCTGGCAATAATAAGCAACGTGACTTTCTCGCCGGAGATAGTAAAGGCACTGTTGCAAACGCTGGTTCTGTCTCTGTTCACCCTGCTCACGATAGCAATAAATCCGTATCTCCTCCCAATTCCCGCCATCTTTGCACTGGCCTTCCCAAAAAGGCATCTAAGAAACTATGCCTACTTACTTATGAGCGCACTCGGCGTGGCCCTCATATATACCCAATTCGGCTTTCCTGTAAACATACCCAGCCACATGACTCCGGAGTGCTGGGACTACATAGCCAAGTTCTTTTTCAATACGGCCCTGGCGATCCTGGCTATAACCTACGCAGTAATTTACAGAGAAAAAAGCATGAAAATGAGGGGCCAGACGCCCTTTCTCGCGATGTTGGCGGTCTTTTACATTCCCCTTGCGCTGTTCATCCCGGAGATACTGCCCTACTGCTTCGTAATCCTCGCATCCCTCACGGCGAGGATGCTCTATGGGCTCACTCCTCAAACTTGATGGCACCTATTACAGCACCCTTAAGGTGCGGGCCGATTTCCTTGATTATTCCCGGTGCCTGAGTGCCCTTCTTGAGTATCAGGAGTGTCTCCATCAATCCGAGCTCCTCCATGCGCTTAACATCCCTGCCGTGCCCCGTCCTTATAAGGGCCTTTTCGACGTTTTCGCTTATTGTCCCTGTCACGAAGAGCTTGTCGTAGCCGTCGCTCAGCCAGGATTTTATGCGCTTGAGCTGAGCATCGCTGAAGGCAAGCTCAACCTCTCTCGCGCCGAACTCGACTCTAGTGACCGTAACCTCAACAGGAAGGTTGTCAACCCAACCGAACTTCCTTATCATTTCCCTGACCGGCATCTTTCCAAAGGTCTCCTTGAGGTAATAGAGCGGTAGAAGGGCATCCTTAGGCTTTGGAGTGAATATTCCAATGTCAACGTAAGCCCCGTAGCCAACTTTTCCCAGGTCTATGAACCTTCCCCGGTAGGTTTTGCCTTCTTCAACTGCCTTAAGCCTGTAGGGAATCTCGCCGAACTCCTCCCTTACGAGGTTTGCTGAGATTTCCTCGTCCTCACCGTTGAGACTTACCTTGACCCACTGCTTCTTAACCGCTGAGAGCCTCCATTCAACTTCCAGATCACCGAGGAGGGCCTTGAGCTTTTTATCAAGCTTCAAAAAGCCGCTCCTGTCCCCGTAAACCTTCTCCAGAATAACTACTTCCTGCATTCTCACCATCCCCGAAGTTCATCAAACCAAACCATTCAAATCTACTTTTTCGACTTCCTCGGTTTCTTCCTAAGGCCGAGCTCGATCTCGAGCTCCTCTATGCGCCTCTTGAGCTCCTCGACGACGACGGTATTATCGTACTGCATGAGCATATTACCACATATCGGACACTGGAACTCGTACTCCATGGCCTCATCGAAGGTGAGCTTCGGATGGCCTGGAGTGCCACAGTGGTAGTAGATCTCACTTGTCTCTTCCTCGAGCATCTCCTTGAGCCTCTTAAGCTCGGCCATCTTTTTGGAGCGGATTATCTCCGGAAGTCTCTTGGTTTCGAGACGCCAGTAGTAGTAATACCAGCCGGTCTCTTTGTCCCTTATGCGCTTGAACTCTGCCAAACCCTGGTCGTAGAGCATGTAGAGGACTTTCCTGACGGTGTTGACCCGGATGCCAGTCATTTCCGCGAGCTCCTCATCCGTGGATTCCTTTTTCTTCTCGAGAGCCTTAATTACCTCAACAGCTTCCTCTCCACCCAGGTCCATAGCGAGTTCCAGGAGCTCCTTGTTCTTTCTCCTTGTCACAATAACGACCTCCAGAGAATATTTGACCACCCTGAGTTTAATCCCCAATGTTTGTCCAATAATAGACTATATGGCCTGGAGTATATATAGGTTTTTGTCATATTTCCAACGCCGATGAACAGAAAAGAACGTTGGATAAGAATCAATCGGTAAAGTACTCATCAAGCAGCTCCTTAGCGGAGGGCTTGTAAAGCTCTATTACCTCAATGTCCTCGATGACGTTGCCTTCCCTGAGTTTGAGCCTGACTTTACCACCGTAAACCTGGAGATCATCGAGCATGCCGTATATTGCGTCCTCAGCTTCCAGCGGACTTTTAAACTTCATGATATATTCTCCGCTCTGGTCAATGAGTTTAACCCAGTACTCGTTCTTCCTCTTGAATGGCCGGGTAATCTTTGGTTTAAAGTTGTCCACTACGATTTCCAAACTGAGTCACCTCCGAAATCGGGGTTCACTGCTCTCTTAACCATTTGGGGTTCAATCTTTTAAGGGTTTCTAAAAAACTTAGGTCAGGGCTAAGGCCCAGACTCGGAGGATTCACTGGACTCGAAATGGCAGCTCAAGGCCAAGTTCTTCAGCAACCTTGGCAACCTTTTCCAGAGGAATTATGGCCGTTCTTGCACCAACTTTCTGAACAGTTAGGTAAGCAAGCAACATCCCCAGTTTGGCAGCATCATTCAGCTTCCATCCATTGAGAACGCCGTATATCAACCCAGCGTCGAAGGAATCACCTGCACCGGTAGAATCGACGACCTCTGCGCTCAGCCCCTTGACTTCGCATATCTCTCCGTTTTCATTCCTAATCAATGCACCCCCTCCGTTGAGAGTTACGATAACATTTTCCGCTCGAGCTTTAGAGAGGTCGAGCTCGCCGAACTTCCTCCTGAACTCGTCTTCGTTCATTAGGAGGTAATCAACCTTCTCCTCGATTTCCCCAGGAAGATGTGCTTCCCCTATGTCCAGAGAAACTGTTATGTCCCTCTCATGTGCGAAATTAACTACCTTAACTATGACTTCAGGGGGATTTGAAGAGAGATGGATGTGCCTTGTCCTAGCAAGGTAGTCAAAATCGACATCCTTCATGAGGTTGGCGCCGGGGTACTTCACTATCCTCTTGTCCTCTCCGTGTATCATGGCAACTGCTATTCCCGATGGAGCATCGACGACTCGTATACCACCCGTGTCGACACCTATCCGTCTGAAGTAAGAAAGGTGCGCCTCACCTATCTCGTCCCTTCCAATGGCACCGAGAAAGCCCGTTTTCAGCCCAAAGTGGGCCAGCCAGGAGATCGTGTTGGCTGCTGCTCCACCCAGACCGAAAAAGGCCTTCTCGGCACTTACCTTCTCATGAAACTCCGGAAAACGCTCGACGAGCATTATGATATCGTAGTTAAGGTTGCCGATTCCTATCACGTCGAACCCATCGTCCATCACACTCACCTCTGAAAAGTAGGATATGGGTGTCCCCGTTAATAACCTTGCGGTACTCTAAGAAAGAAAATCCATAGTCCTTATGAAGGAAAAGATTTAAATATCCATTCCTACCCACATGTGAGTAAGAGGTGAACAAAAATGATGCTCATACTCGAGGCCTATTTCAAGAACTATCCTGCCAGAAGGAAGGTTGCAGAGTTCCTTTTCGAGAACGGCCTCAGCATAAAGAACGGGAAGATATATCTCAGAGACGTTGAGGTGCCAATAAGCGAGCTGGCAAGAATCATTGGCGTCAACAGGAAGATAGTCTATCACACAATAGAGTACATCGAAAAGACCTATCCACTCAAGCTTATATTCGAAAAGCTCAATCCACTGCCAAGCCTCATAGACGTCGCTCCGCTGATGGGCTGGGAAGTGCTCGAGATAGAGCTGGAAAAGGACGCTTATTTAACTGGATTTTCAAAGGTTCTAAAGTTACTAGCGGAGAACAAAGTCCCAGTAATGGAGGTCTTCAGCAGGAACCTCCGCGAGGAGCCGAGCAAGCTCTACATAGTCATCGACGGAACGCTACCCGTAGAGGTCTTCATGAAGGTCAAGGAAATGGAGGGCTTCAAGAAACTCATCCTCCACACGCCGGAAAAGGACAAGGAAAAGTTCGTCTGCAACTACTGTGAGGTCAAGTACTGTCCCAAGAGGGTGCTCCTCGAGAGAGTCGAGGTCAGCCAGTGACCTCGAAGCCTTCCAGCCCTTCAGGTTCTTCCCATTTTACCTCCACTCTGGTTACCCTCGCCAGAGAGGGTCCCTGGTGGGCCCAGCCTATTAGAGCCTCAACCCTCTCGGGATCGCCCTCCACTACAGCCTCCACGGTTCCATCGGGCAGATTCCTAACCCACCCACTCACGCCCAGCTTTCTCGCTTCCCTCTGCATGCTCCATCTAAAACCAACTCCTTGAACGCGGCCGTAGATTTTAAGGTGTGCCCGCACCCGCTCCATACCACATCCCAACGATACTAACCCCACAACTGATTTAAGCTTATCCGTCGAAAGTTCACTAGGAGGTGAGATAATGGAAATGATACTCGTTTACACTACATTTCCGGATTGGGAGAGCGCCGAAAAGACTGTTAAAACTTTACTCGAGAAGAAGCTCATTGCCTGTGCCAATCTTAGGGAGCACAAAGCATTTTACTGGTGGGAAGGAAAAATCGAAGAAGATAATGAAGTCGGCGCGCTCCTCAAGACGGACGTGAGCAAGTGGAAAGAGCTACGGGAGACGATAAAGGAACTCCACCCCTACACCGTGCCGCTAATAGCAAGGATAGACGTCGACAAGGTGAACGGGGAGTACGCGAAATGGCTCGAAGAAGTTCTGGGGCAATAAGGAAGGTGAAGCCCCAGATTAGGGTTGTAGGTTTTGACGACGGAACTTTCTCCTTTTCTTCAAAACTAGAGAGGGAAAAGACGATTCTAATCGGCGTCATCATGAAGGGCTCTCAGGAGGTAGTCGGCGTTCTCTCGCGTTGGATAACCGTCGATGGGCGAGATGCAACGAACGCAATGATAGACGCCGTTAAGAGCTCACGCTTCAGGGATTTGAGGGTCATCATGCTCAAGGGGATAACCTACGCGGGCTTTAACGTTGTGGATTTGGAGATGCTCCACCGGAAGACGGGACTTCCAGTGATAGTTGTCGTCAGGAAGAAGCCAGACTTGAGAGCCATGGAGAAAGCTCTAAGGAAGCACTTTTCTGATGCTGGGGAGAGGATAACCCTACTAAGAAAAGCGCCACCTCTGGTGGAACTAATCCCCGGAAGGCTCTATCTCCAGGCGGTCGGCCTTGACTACGAAAGGGCTGCTGAGGTAGTCAGAGTAGCCACGAAAACCGGGCTCACTCCAGAGCCCCTTAGACTGGCCCACATGATGGCCAGTGCCGTGATGAGGGGCGAGAGTACAAGGGAGTAGGTTTATAAGCCGGGAGGAAAAGGAAAAATCGACCGATGATGGCAACAGGGTAGCTACCGAAACTTGATGTGGAAGCCGTTCCAGTCTGAGGTCTCATTCGCACGGAACCAGGAGCACCGGGATTTTTGAATCTCTTATAACCCTCTCCGCCGTGCTCCCAAGGAGTAGATCCTTTATGAAGCTCCTTCCCTTCTTGCCAATAACTATAAGTGTGGCCCCCTTTGCCAGGGAGGTTCCTATTATGGCCTGAGAGGCAGGACCCACGAGAACCTCAAGTTCAAACGGCGCCTTTATTCCCTTGGCCGACTTCTCGAGGTTCTTCTTGGCAACATCTATGTTGTGTTCGAGCTCTTCGACCTTACCGTAATCAACGGAGTGAAGGAGTATACCCTTATCCACGAGTTCCTCGAACCCCTTGACGATCTTTATTATCCTTATTGAGCACTTGGAGAAGTCCAGCGAAACGAGAGGACGCTTAAAGATTTCGGTACAGTCGACGGACAGCTCGAATTTATCGTCGCTCTTCAGGTACTTAAGGAGGAGAACCGGTCTTTTGGTGGCTCTGGCGAGGTTCGATGCAGTGCTGCCAACGAACATTGTTCTCCAGATATTCTCGCCCATGCTCGGAATAACTACGAGATCAATATCGTTCTCCTCGGCCACCTCCGCGATCTCTATCGAGGGAATACTTATCCTCACAATTGGATTTACCTTCACCCCTTTCGTCTCCAGCTCTCTAGCGAGCCCCTCCAGCTTTTCGCGGTAAATGTCTTCCAGCTCGAAGGCCTCAAACTCGGCAACAGTTATGTCAACGACATGAATTAAGTGGAGCTCCCTGACTCCCAAAGGGAGCAGCCTGGGAATACAGTTCCGCAGAGCGTGGAGCGAAACGTCGGAAAAATCCGTTGGGTACAGAATCTTCTCAAACATTTAGGTCACCTTAGTATCATATTGTTCATCAATGTTTATTACAGTTGCTCATGGATTGGAAAGGATTATAACGCTCAGAGCGAATTTTGAGCGGTGATACTCATGGCCAAGAGAGTCCACATCTTTGACTGGCATAAGAAAAATGCTAAGAAGGTTGAGGAATTCGCCGGATGGGAGATGCCTATCTGGTACTCGAGCATAAAGGATGAACACCTCGCCGTCAGAAATGGCGTTGCCATCTTCGATGTCTCGCACATGGGGGAGTTCATTTTCAAGGGTAAGGACGCGCTGGAGTTCCTCCAGTACGTTACTACCAATGACATAAGCAAGCCCCCCGCGATAAGTGGAACCTACACCCTCGTCCTTAACGAGCGCGGAGCTGTGAAAGACGAGACCCTTGTCTTCAACATGGGGAATGACACCTATATGATGGTCTGTGACAGCGATGCATTCGAGAAGCTCGAAGCCTGGTTCAACGCGATAAAGCGCGGAATAGAGAAGTTCGGGGAGCTCGACCTTGAGATTGAGAACAAGACCTACGACATGGCAATGTTCTCCATTCAGGGACCAAAGGCAAGGGATCTGGCAAAGGATCTCTTCGACATCGACATCAACGACCTCTGGTGGTTCCAGGCCAAGGAAGTCGAACTCGACGGCATAAAGATGCTCCTCTCAAGGAGTGGCTACACCGGCGAAAACGGCTTTGAAGTCTACTTCGAGGACGCCAATCCATACCACCCCGATCCAGAGAAGAGAGGCGAGCCCGAGAAGGCCCTCCACGTCTGGAAGACAATACTCGAAGCCGGCGAGAAGTACGGCATTAAGCCTGCCGGACTCGGCGCCCGTGACACCCTCAGGCTTGAGGCTGGCTACACACTGTACGGCAACGAGACCAAGGAGCTTCAGCTCCTCAGTACCGACATCGACGAAGTTACCCCACTCCAAGCAAACCTTGACTTCGCCATATTCTGGGACAAGGAGTTCATCGGAAAGGAGGCTCTGCTCAAGCAGAGGGAGCGCGGCATTCCGAGGAAGCTCGTCCACTTCAAGATGATCGACAAGGGCATCCCAAGGGAGGGCTACAAGGTCTACGCCAACGGCGAGCTTATCGGCGAGGTCACGAGCGGAACCAGCTCACCTCTCCTCGGCATTGGAATAGGCATTGCCTTCGTTAAGACGGAGTATGCCAAACCTGGCGTCGAAATAGAGGTTGAGATAAGGGGCAAGCCCAAGAAAGCCGTAACCGTTGCTCCCCCGTTCTATGACCCCAAGAAGTACGGCGCCTTCAGGGAGGAGTGAGGTTTTTATTCCCTTTTCCCACATCTTTCCCCATGTCTAAAAAGCACGCGATCGGAGCCGTTCTCCTCTGGTCAACGGTTGCATCTGCCTTCAAGCTCTCGCTCGGGTATCTAACTCCACTTCAGCTGGTCTTCTACGCCTCGCTAACTTCATTGTTCGTCTTTGGCGTTCTCTATGCCAAAAATTTCTCACCGAGGAGGGAGAACCTTCGTTCGGCCTATCTCGGGCTGATTAATCCACTTATTTACTACACGGTACTCTTCTCGGCCTACGACCGCCTGTCGGCCCAGGAGGCACAGGCCCTTAACTACACGTGGCCGCTGATGCTGGTTGTCCTCTCTATCCCCATCCTCGGAAAGAGGCCCAGTGCCAGGACAATAGCTGGCTTGTTCCTCGGCTTCCTCGGGGTCCTCGTCGTTGCAACTAAAGGGAACCTGGCCGAACTGAACTTCACAGACCCGGTAGGTGTTGCATTGGGCCTCGGGAGCGCTGTGATATGGGCATCTTACTGGATACTGAACCTCCGCGACGAGAGGTCCCCAGTTGAGAAGATGTTCTGGAACTTCCTTTTCGGCTTCATCTATGTAGCGACAGCAACTTTCCTCACCGGAAGCCTCGCCCTCCCAGAACCAGAGGCTCTGGCTGGAGCTATTTACGTCGGCCTCTTCGAGATGGGTCTGACCTTCCTGCTCTGGTACAGAGCCGTGGAGAACGATATTGCCTTTGCCTCAAACCTGGCCTATATTGTCCCCTTCCTCTCGTTAGTCTTCATATCGGTGGTCGTGGGCGAGAGCATAGCTCCATCAACGGTTATGGGACTGGCGATGATAGTTGGCGGAATCGTTATTGGAAGAGAATAGCACAAAACTTATAAACCTCCCTTAGCTAAGGTTAAGCCGGATGGGGGCGTGGTGTAGCCTGGTCCATCATCGCGGGCTCCAGAGGTATGAGGACTTGCGGGTTTGCTGATTGGGGATGAGCCTTTGGAGCTCTGACCCGGAGAAACCCGCGGACCGGGGTTCAAATCCCCGCGCCCCCACCATTTCTGGAAAACTTCTTCCGAGAGTCTAACGCACACTGTCTCTTTTGATAAATCCTTGCGTTTGTGAGCCCTTGCCTTTTTTATAGACATAGCACGGAGAAGTGACTGATGAAGATGCTCTGAAGCAGCTAGTAACCCCGACAGCTAGCTAGTACCAACGGAAGTTTTATTAACTTTGACTTACAAAAACATGATTAAGGTGATGCTATGGAGGAATCGATTCTCATCGGAAAGGACAAGTTCAAGATAAGCGAAGACGAGACTGCCAGGAGAGAACTCAGGGTTGTTAAGGTTCACGACGATGCCATCCAGATCCAGGAGGAAGTCCATGGCATCATAGCCCTCGTTGGCGCGAGCTCCAGCGTCAACATCAAGAAGGAAGAGCTCAAAAACCTCATCAAAGTCGCCAAAGAGAAGTTTGGCTGGACCGACATCTGCGAATGAAAGCTCTTCTTTTTTCATTACCCTTTTGCCGAGTTCTTGTGTATCATCGACGGTGATATTAACGTTTTATAAGCATAAAAGTGATTAAAGCCATCGAGGTGATTGCCATGGCCATTGGAGAGAAAATAACGATCAGTGTTATAAAGGCCGACATAGGTGGATGGCCTGGACATTCCAGGGTTCATCCTCAGCTTATTGAAGCGGCTGAAGAAGTTCTGGCGAAGGCAAAAGAAGAAGGCACTATAATCGACTTCTACGTGGCTTACGCTGGTGATGATCTCCAGCTCATCATGACTCACAAGAAGGGTGTCGACAGCCCGGATATACACGGGCTCGCATGGAAGGCTTTCGAGGAGGCCACCGAGATCGCCAAAGAGTTCGGCCTTTACGGTGCCGGCCAAGACCTTCTCAAGGACGCTTTCAGCGGCAACATCAGAGGAATGGGTCCTGGCATTGCCGAGATGGAGATTACGCTTAGGAAGAGCGAGCCGATAGTTACATTCCACATGGACAAAACCGAGCCCGGTGCGTTTAACCTGCCGATATTCAGGATGTTTGCAGATCCGTTCAACACCGCGGGCCTTGTCATAGACCCCAACATGCACATGGGCTTCAGGTTTGAAGTTTGGGACATTAAGGAGCACAAGCGTGTTATCCTTAACACTCCAGAGGAAATTTACGACCTCTTAGCTCTCATCGGCGCCAAGAGCCGCTACGTCATCAAGAGGGTCTACCCGAAAGAGGGCCACAAGATAAGCAAGGACGAACCGGTAGCTGTTATCAGCACGGAGAAGCTCTACGAGATAGCCGGCGAGTACGTCGGCAAGGATGACCCAGTTGCCATTGTCAGGGCCCAGAGCGGACTTCCGGCCCTTGGAGAGGTCCTCGAGCCCTTTGCCTTCCCGCACCTCGTCAGCGGCTGGATGCGCGGAAGCCACAACGGACCGATAATGCCAGTCCCAATGCATCAGGCCAATCCGACTAGGTTTGACGGTCCACCAAGGGTTGTTGCCCTTGGCTGGCAGATAAGCCCAGAAGGAAAGCTCGTCGGCCCGGTTGACCTCTTCGACGACCCGGCCTTTGACTACGCCAGGCAGAAGGCTCTCGAGATAACCGAGTACATACGCAGGCACGGGCCTTTCGAGCCCCACAGGCTGCCGCTCGAAGATATGGAGTATACTACTCTTCCGGGAGTCCTCAAGAAGCTTGAGGAGCGCTTTGAGGACATTGAGTGAGCTTTTCTTCTATTATCTCTTCTAAATTTACTACAAAAACCCCCAGCGAACAGTTTTTATACCCCAAACATTCTACTTTCTTGATAGGGTTGGCGGAAGCCTTAAATATTCCCCATATCAAAACTAACACTCAGAGTGATACAAAGAGGTGAGAGTATGAAGTTCACGGTTCTCAGGCTTAACCTGAGTGAAAATAAAGTGGAGAGCGAGGAGCTGGAAAAAGAAGGAATCTATGGAGTTATCGACTATGGACTCGAGCTCCACGAGAGCCTTAGAACTTATGGGCTCAAGCCATATGACCCAGAAAATGTTGTCGTGATGGGAATGGGACCCTTTGCAGGCTCGACACTTCCCGGGTCTCACAGGCTAATGTTCTTCTTCCGTTCACCGCTCTATGGAACACTCTTTCCTTCGGCCATGGGTGGAGCGGCCTACGCCTTCAAGAACGTTGGGGTCGACTTCGTCACCTTCGAAGGCAAAGCAGAGAAGCCCGTTGTGGTACTCCTCTACAACGACGGCAAAAACGTCAAAGTCGAGCTTCACGAGATCGAGATTGATAAGGTCATCGAAATCTGGCGCGGCTACAATGAAGAAGAGGGTGTCTATGCTCTCACCCAGTATCTCATTGACACCTTCGGAGAGAGGTTTCAGGACATGGAGTACAGAATAGCAGTCGTCGGTCCAGCAGCCCTGAACACCAACTACGGCGCTATATTCTCTCAAGCGTTGAGAAACGGTAAGAGACTCGTTGGAAGCGAGGACTGGGCCGCTCGCGGTGGTTCTGGAAGCGTTCTCCTCAGGGCACACAACGTGGTCGGCATAATCTTCGGAGGAAAGCCAAAGAAGAAGGCCTTCCCAGAAGAAGACATCTCCAACTTCAAGACCGCCAAGACCATCGTTGAGGGCGTCCACAAGAAGCCATACAACGAGATTATCAGCGAGAAAACAACGAAATACCGCTTTAATCCGAAGCTCAACACCGGTGGAACCTTCGGTGGAAACTATCCCGCGGAAGGCGACTTCGTCCCGATACTCAACTGGCAGATGCCGTACATACCGAAAGAGGAGCGCATAAGGATCCATGAAAACATCATGAAGCACTACTGGGAGCCCTTTAACGAGGAAGCCATCAAGCCTAAGAACTGGACGACCTGTGGTGAACCGTGCCCGGTGGTCTGTAAGAAGCACAGAAGGGGCCACCACGTCGAATACGAGCCCTACGAAGCCAACGGCCCGCTCAGCGGAAGCATAAGCCTTAGGGCAAGCGACATAAGCGTCCACGCCGTTGATGCCATGGGCTTCGACGCGATTGAGTTCGGCGGGACAGCAGCGTGGGTACTTGAACTGGTCCACCGCGGTCTGCTAAAGCCGGAGGAGGTTGGCATCAGTGGAAAGCCCGAGTTCACCAAGGAGGCCCTCCTTGAGCGCCCGATCGAGGCGAGTGAGGTCAATGCTAAGCTCGTAGCCGAGTTAGCGCACCGCGTTGCCTTTGCCGAAAATGAGCTAGCGAGGATAATTGGCTTCGGCAAGAGAAAGGCAAGCAAGATACTCGACGAAAAGTTCAAGGACAGGCTCAAGTACGGTGAGAGCTTCAGGGACTACGCGGTCTTCACACCGCTCGGCGAGGACGGCGAGATAACGCCAACGATGTACTGGGCCATAGGCAACTACATCCCGATGCCTATTCAGGGAAGGTACTGGACGTTCTACCAGTTCGGCGTCTTCCTAGAGCCGGACGAGCTGGCGGGCAAGATAATAGCGAGCGCACTCTGGGAGTTCTGGTACGACAACGTTGGCTGGTGCCGCTTCCACAGGGGATGGATGAAGCCTGTCCTTAAGGCGCTCTTCATGGACGCCTACGGAGAGAACGTCGACATGGAGGAGCACGCGAAGAAGCAGATAAAGCGCCTCATTGAGTTCGCAAAGAAGGCAGGATATATTCCAGTATTCTGGGACAGCATGCGCGTCATCGACCTCGTCGCTGCCGGCAGCGAGGAGTTCGGCAACGAACACTGGGCCGAGAAGTTCAAGATAGACAAAGTCGGAACGGCGAAAGAATACCTCGAAAAGGTGCTCAATGCGTACAGCGAGATGCTTGGTGTGGAGTGGAGGCTCTGACCTTTCATTTTCATCTATTTGTGAAGAAAGACGATTGTCAGCCTTCTATCCCTGTAAACAGGTTTAAATCCAAAAATGTTGGAAAAACAAAAACGTGGGTGGCTAACTATAACCGAGAAGCCTAAGGATATCGAGCGCTAAAAACGTTGCTATCGGATCCCCCTGCTTGGGATTCTCGTAGGGAGCGTAGGAGAAAAAACCGTAGGGACACTTTCTCCGCTCAAGGGCCTTTACTATCTCTTCTTTGCCTTCAACTTTGGTCCCCATTAAATTTAGAGCCAGCAGCGCGTATCTAGTTATTGGCAGGGACCACCACAAGGCGCCGTTTCTGTTGGATTCAATAAACTTCACTGTCTTTCCATCCCTGTAACCGTACCCAAGCTCGTTGAGGATTAAAACTGAGTAAAGCGTTGTTTCGAGCCTAACAATTTTTATTTTGGATATTTTGCTGCCAAATCCACCATCATCATCCCTCAAGTCCAAAACGAAGGAGGTTACAGTTTCTTTCCATGATTCGTCGATTTCAATGCCCAGTTCCCTACTCGTTACAAGCAGATAGTATACATCCTTGAGGAGATAGTGGTTGTGATAAACAGCGGACAGATTCAGGTTGGTGATGAAGTTCTGCAAGCGGGGCTTTACAATCTTCTTAAGATTCTCATTGGGGACACCTAATACCCGTAAGGCTCTGTACTCTGCCCATATTGCACTCGGTTTGTCTTCGTCTGAAAGCTCTGAGAGCAGGTAGTCCTTGACTTTCTCCTCTCTTGGCACTGTAGAGTTCAGAAGTCCAAGGGTCATCACCGAGAAAGCTGTGTCCAACGGGTTCGGTATTATACTGTACGGAATCTCTATGAAACCTCCCAAGGGACTCTCCAAAGACCGCAAGTAACGCACCGTGTCTGTCCCGACTTCTCCCCCAAGATATGTTATCGCTTCCACTGCCCAGTGGGTAGTGTCGATGTACCCCCTTTTGGCCCCATTCGTATCGGAGTACGAACCATCTGAGCACTTGTATTTGGAAATATCGGCCAATATTTCTCTCCTGAGTGTCTCGTTTTTGATGTTTTCTTCCTTCATAAAGCGCGCAAGAGTGTGAAGATCATAAAAGCCAAGGTTATTTACCTCACGGGATGCATCATCAAACACTGTTCTCGCCAGCTCATGCATTCTGGTGTAATTTGGTATCTCCGCAGGGGAATAGCCGGACATCACGAGAAGCTCCCTGAGCTGAAGAAAGTTCCACACAAAATTTAAGGAGTGCTCCTGCTTCAGGGAGAGCCAGAGGGACATGGAAACGTTCTTCGCAAGGGGGGAGTTCAGTAAAATAAGGCTTTTTGCATGCAAGAAAGTCTCGTTTGACTTCTTCATATCTTCAAGGATGAAGTTTTCAATGGTTTCCCTGCTTCCCAGACTCAAATTAAACTCCTTGAGGAGCGTTAACAGGTAATAGACATCAACAACGGAAAAATAATCCTGCCTGTTGTAGATCTCCCCCTCGTAGTCCTTCAAAAATTCCCGGGTTTTCTGGGGATGCGCAGGGCTCAGGTTCAGTAGAGCCAACGTCAGAACCCCGTGGTACGTCGCGTACAGGGTGGGGAGTATCGTAAAAGACACGTCACCATCCCAGCCACCCGTAACCGGATCCTGGGCAAGTTCAAGGCGTCTTACCGTCCAGTTCCCCCAGGAAGGGCTTATCACTCCCTGAGCGGTCGGTTTTTCAGTGTGGGGGACTTTTGTTAAGGCCACAATAGCCGCGACGCTCAATAAAATCAAGAGAGAGGAGAGAATTTTTTTTCTCATTGTCTCACCTCAAAACGCAGAGGAGTCTACTGCCACGGATGTACTCGTATCGAGACTTCTAAATACACCCTTTTTGACCTCAAATGTTGCTATAGGCTTAGAGCTTACCCTATAAATCCGCACCTTGAAATAATCATAAACCGTTAGTGTCCCGTCGTATGGATGGGATATTGAGTCGTAATTACTGACACTGTCTTCTCCAAAAGAACCATCTATTGAAACCCATGAACTACCGCCGGACACTTGAATCGATAGTCCCGGTGGAAGCGAGATAGTAACCCCTATGCTCCAACCGTCAGTGTATGTTTCTCCGTAGAACGACAATTTGTTGATCAACTTGATGCTCTTACAGTTGTATTGGTAGGTAATGTAAGGTGGATATTCCATGATTGCTATACTATAGGCATAGTGATACACGCTAAAGTCTACAGTTTCCACTGGATCGTAATAGTCTATTCTAAATCTAGCAGAGAGTGCTGCACCTACCGATAGTTTTATTTTCTTGTTATCGTTTAGTTTAAGAGTTGTAACCCTGTAATTATAGTCAGATTTAGTTATGACATTTCCATAGTTACTCTCTATTGTCACGTCATTCCATTTGTTCAAAACGCGCTTTACCATCAGTTGATTGACTTTTTCTAATATATCACCCCTACCCACTTCCGAAGTTTGCCCTATAATTATCATTCCGTTGCTCATCTTTCTCAGTGGAACATTCACTCCATCAACCGTAATTTTCTCGTTGGTACTAATCTTTTCTGAAGCCTCTGGCGCTGGATACTGCTCTGCGTATACTGCCCTTCCTAAGGTTCCAACCATCAGCAGTCCAATTAGGACTGCCAGTAATGGCTTCCATCGCAAGTTGCTCACCTCCTATAAGTTTCTGCATTACCACTTAAACAACTTGTCTTTATAAGTTTTTCCTTTTACTATAAGTAAATTTTCTTTGTTTTTTTTCGAGTACAAATTTTTTCAGACTCAATTTTTACTCTTAGAATGAACGAAAAGAAAGCAGAGTAAAGGGGTTGCATAGTCATGCAATAGCTAAACCCTTATATTCTCCCTCTTCCTCAGCTTTTCAGGTGAGATAGAATGAGGGCAGTGGTTATAGGCTCCGGAATCGGCGGACTGCTAACCGCATCATTCCTGGCTAAAAACGGTTACGAAGTTACCCTTCTTGAAAAAGCACCCTACATCGGGGGGAGATGTACAAACCTAAACTACAAAGGCTTCGGTCTCTCAACCGGAGCGTTCCACATGATACCCCACGGCGAAGATGGTCCTCTGGCCCATCTCCTTAAGCTCCTCGGTGCAGATGTTCAAATCGTGAACTCCAATCCAAAGGGCATGATCTTCTACGAGGGGAGAACCTTCTCCTACCGTGATGGCTGGAAATATCTCAACCTCACTGAGAAGGCTAAAGCGACAAAGCTCCTGCTTGACATCAAGCGCGGGAAGCTGCCCCATAGAGAAGAAGCCGAGATGAGCGGCCGCGAGTGGATACGCGAGAGGGTTGGTGACAACGAGTTCGTTGACCTCTTCATCAAAAGCTTCCTCGGCTGGGCCGACAGCGTTCTGGACGTTCCAGCGATAGAGCTTGCCAAGGAGATAAAGGCCGCTTTGAGATGGGGCGGGCCTGGCTTAGTCAAGGGCGGCTGTAAGTCAATACCTGAGGCCCTCTCCGCGATAATCCGCATGAACGGCGGAAGGATACTCACAAAGAAGAAGGCGATCGAGGTTGACCACGAGGCCAAGAAGGTAATCACCGCCGACAACGAAGAGCTTACCTACGACGTGCTCATCTCCAACGTCGGGATAAAGGAGACGGTAAGCCTCATCGGAAGGGATGCCTTCGATAAAGACTACCTCAAGCGGGTCGATTCTCTCAAGCCCAGCGAGGGAATAAAGTACAACGTCGCTTTGAAGGGAGAGACCAGGATTGGAAACACTGTCGTCTTCACCCTCGACACGGAGAGGATAAACGGCTACAACGAGCCGAGCTCGATAAATCCAGAGCTCGCTAAAGAGGGATACACCTTGATAATGCTCCACCACGCTTTGCAGAGCAGAAACGTCAAGGCCGAGCAGAAGAAGGGCATCGAGGACATCCACAGAATCTTTCCGAACCTTGACAAGGAGGGCGAGATACTGCTCGTTCAGACCTACCTCGGCGGGAACCCCGTGAACCGCGTAGCGAGTGGCCAGCTCGTCGAAGACTTCCCTATAAGAGATATTTACGTCGTCGGTGACGCCTACAAGATGCCAGGTGGAATAGAGGTTGACGGCATAGCCCTAGGGGTCATGAGGACGCTCGAAAAGCTCGGCCTCGAAAGCTTCTCCGAGTGGTATCTGTGAGCTTTCTTTCATTTTGTAAACATTTCCTAGAAAGTTCCGAAGCTTTTTCTAATGCACAAGGCTGAAGACTAAGGAACGCTTTTATTCCTTGAGACAAAATTATGCATGGAGGTGAGGCCTATGAAGAGGGTAGTCATAGCTCTCGGCGGGAACGCGATTCTTCAGCGAGGTCAAAAGGGCACTTACGAGGAACAGATGACGAACGTCATGAAGACCGCAAAGCAAATCGTCGATATAATCCTCGATGGCGATTATGAGGTTGTAATCACCCATGGAAACGGCCCCCAGATTGGTGCCCTTCTCCTCCATATGGATGCTGGACAGCAGATTCACGGTATCCCAGCCCAGCCCATGGACGTTGCCGGAGCGATGACTCAGGGCCAGATAGGATACATGATCCAGCAGGCGATAAGAAACGAGCTAAAGAGGAGGGGCGTGGAGAGGCCCGTCGCCACCATAGTCACCCAGACGCTCGTTGACAAAAACGACCCGGCTTTCCAGAACCCGAGCAAGCCAGTCGGTCCGTTCTACGACGAAGAAACCGCAAAGAAGCTGGCCAGGGAGAAGGGCTGGACAGTCATCGAAGATTCCGGAAGGGGCTGGAGGCGCGTTGTGCCGAGTCCGGACCCGATAGGTCACGTCGAGACCCCTGTGATTCGGGAGTTAGTTGAGAAGGGATTCATAGTCATAGCCAGCGGCGGCGGTGGCGTTCCCGTTGTCGAGGAGGACGGAATGCTCAAGGGAGTTGAGGCCGTCATAGACAAAGACCTTGCCGGAGAGAAGCTCGCAGAAGAGGTAAACGCCGACATCTTCATGATTCTAACTGACGTGAACGGTGCGGCGATAAACTACGGAAAGCCCGACGAGAAGTGGCTCGGAAGAGTTACCGTCGAAGAGCTCAGGCGCTACTATGAGGAGGGCCACTTCAAGAAGGGCAGCATGGGGCCAAAGGTTCTCGCCGCTATACGCTTCGTCGAGTGGGGCGGCGAGAGAGCGGTTATAGCCGCGCTGGATAAGGCCGTGGAAGCGCTTGAAGGCAAAACCGGGACTCAGGTCATAAAGGGCTGAACCAAAGCCTATAAATATCTCTTCTTCCTTCTCTATTCGGTGGTAACATGGCTGATGCAACAACTGGATTCTTCGGCTCGCTCCTGTGGTGGCTGTTCTTTCTCTACCTGCTCCTCTGGCCCCAGATGCAGTACAGGGGGCTACAGATGGCAAGGGCTAGAATACTGCAGAGGCTCTCCAGAAAACGCGGCTCAACGGTCATAACGATGATACACAGACAGGAGAGCGTTGGGCTCTTCGGAATCCCGTTCTACAAGTTCATAAGCATCGAGGACAGCGAGGAAATTCTCAGGGCCATTAGGATGGCGCCGAAGGACAAGCCAATTGATCTGATAATCCACACCCCTGGAGGCCTCGTGCTAGCGGCAACCCAGATAGCCAGAGCACTGAAGGATCATCCAGCGGAGACAAGGGTCATAGTACCCCACTATGCTATGAGCGGAGGAACACTCATAGCGCTCGCGGCTGACAAAATAATAATGGATCCGCACGCGGTTCTTGGACCTGTTGATCCACAGCTTGGCCAGTATCCAGGGCCGAGCATAGTTAGAGCCGTCGAGAAGAAAGGCCCCGACAAGGTGGATGATCAGACCCTGATTCTGGCGGATGTGGCTGAAAAGGCCATAAAGCAGGTCAGAGACCTCGTCTTCGACCTCTTGAAAGACCGCTATGGAGAGGAAAAGGCTAAAGAACTCGCCCAGATACTGACCGAGGGCAGGTGGACCCATGACTATCCGATAACATACGAACATGCCAAGGAACTCGGTCTCCACGTCGAGACAGGCGTCCCTGAGGAAGTGTATGCTCTTATGGAGCTCTATAAGCAGCCAATGAGGCAGCGGGGTACTGTTGAGTTTATGCCGTACACCCAAAAGGGCGAGAACCCCTAAAGGCTTCATTTTTCCTTTACTTCCATTCCTTTTTTGAACCAGCCCCAAAGTTTTAGCCAAAAAGTTTTTATTTACTCTCGCCGTTCACCTACCAGATGTTTGGAGTAAGTTTATAGACTGTTCTAAAAAGAGGGAAGGGGAAGAGAGATGCAAGTGAAAGTGGACCCAGAAGAAATTAAGAGGATCAAGAGGGAGATTGAGGCCCTGGAAAAGGAGAGAAACGAGATAAGGGCCAAACTTGAGGAGCTCGAAAAAGAGCTTCAAATCTGGATTCAGAAACGAGATGAGAAGAATAACGAGGTAAAAGGGCTCCGCCAGAAAGGCAGGGAGTATAAAGCCAAGAGGGATGAAATCAACCAGCAGATTCAGGAGCTGAAGAAAAACCGCGAGGAGATCAATGCGAAGCTCGACCTCCTCTACCAGGAGATACTCGAGTACAGGACCAAGAGGGACGAGTACAACCAGCTCAGAAGACTCAAGATGCCACCCGAGAAGATACAGGAGCGCATAGAGAAGCTTGAATGGGAGCTCCAGACCAACCCGAACATAACCCCAGAGCGCGAGAAGCAGATCGTCGACCAGATTCAGGTTCTCGCAACCGAGCTCGAGATAATCCAGCAGGCTGGGAGGTTCCACAACAAGCTCGTCGAGACTAGGAAGAAGGTCGACCAGCTCAAGAAGGCAAGGAGAGCCATCAGCATGGAGATCCAGAAGCTAGCCAATCAGAGCCAGCAGTTCCACGAGCAGATGATAAAGGCCTTCAACCAGGCCGACGAGATCAAGAAGGAGGCCGACGAGTACCACCAGAAGGTCGTCGAGCTCCGCGAAAAGATCAAGGAAGTCAGGAAGGAGCTCCGCGAGATCGAGAGGAAGATAAGGGAGTACGACGAGAAGCACAAGGAGCTCATTGCCTACAGACTCGTCGCCAGGATGCGCGCCAAGAAGGACGCCAGCTTCGAGAAGGCGGTTGAGGCACTCGAGAAGTTCAAGCGCGGCGAGAAGCTCACGCTGGACGAGCTGCTGCTCCTCCAGAGGTACAACCTCGTCTGAGGCCTGACCATGGAGGTACTCAGGCACGAAGGGCCTGGAAGGCTGGGCCTCGTAAGGCTGGGAGAGTACTCCTTCAGAACTCCAGCTTTGGCAGGGGTAGATTTTACCCTCTCTCCGTTCAATTCCTTCTTCCACCCCAAAGAGCCGGGTGATTATGACTTCAACCTTGCTCCGGCAATACCTCTCGGCTTCTACACGCCGGACGAGGTTATCCAGAAGGCCATAGGAAGGCTCTGGAGCATAAATTATGAAGGATTCAACGCATTCTATCTGCCCGCACTCCGCCGGATGGAATACCTCCCCGAGTTCTTCAAAATAATCAAGCGCTATGGCTTTGAGGCAGTTTACCTCGGCAACTCGAAGATTCTCATCAGAGAATACCGCTACTTCGTGAGAATTTTAAGGGAAATCCGCGAGAGGTTTCCCAACATCATGATAATCGCCGATTTGGAACCATTCTTCTATCCACTGGCGGTTTATCTCGGTGTTGACGCCTTCGACACCCGTTCGCTCAAGCTCTACGACTTTGCGGGCAAGGCCTTCACCCAGTACAGCCCCTTCATCTGGAAGGAAGGCGGGAACTCCCTTGACTTTGCCCGTGAGACAATCCTTCTCGTCAGAAAGGCCCTCGAAGAAGGCAAGCTCCGCTATCTGGTTGAGAACTTCTTCCCGACGCAGTACAACGCGGGCATTCTCAGAATAGCCGATCTGGAGCACGGCGATTACCTCGAAAAATACACACCGATCCAGAAGGAGACGGTCTACTTCATCAGCGACGCCTCGATAAGGAGGCCTGAGGTAAAGCGCTGGCACTCCCGGGTGGTTGAGCGCTTCGTCCCGCCGAAAAACACCGAGCTACTTCTCCTCTTCCCCTGCTCGGCCAAGAAGCCCTATTCATTCTCGCGCTCCCACACGCTCTACCGCAAAGCTGTGAAAGAGGCGCTCGGCTCTGGCATTGCCAAAGTCCACGAGCTTATCCTTACCTCACCCTTCGGCGTCGTCCCGAGGGAGTGGGAGTGGCTGGCCAAGTACGACATAGTCGTCACCGGCCACTGGAGTGAGGAAGAGATCAAACCAGCGGCAGAGCTCCTCGCGAAGACGCTGGAGAAGTACCCGGAGGACGTTCCGATAATAGCTCACCTCGACGAGGCCTACGTCGAGATAGCCAAGATGGCCGCTGAAATGACAGGCAGGGAGATAATCTTCACCCGTGTTGAGAACGGGACCACGAGCAAGGAAAGTCTCAGGTCACTGACTGAAACCCTTAGAGAGTTAGAGCTTGAGGGAACAAAGGAGGACAGGACATACCGATACTTCGAGGGCATAAGGAAGGTCTTTGACTTCTATTTTGGTATTGGCGCTGGAGAGGCCGTCCTGCCAGATAAAGGCCAGGTTAAGGGCTCCAAGATGCTTCGCCTCTTCGTCGACGGCCAGCAGACGGGAACCTACAAGGACGGCGTGATAAGCGTGACGCCCTTCGGCATGCAGAGGATTTATGATGCAACCAAGTCCTACTGGGTGAAGATAGACTTCGACCTTCGCGGTGATGTCTTCGCAGTGGGTGTTGGCGAGGCCGATGAGAGAATCCGCCCAGATGATATAGTAGGTATCGTCAGGGACGAGAAAGTCGTCGGTGTCGGCAAGGCCGTCCTCAGTGGCGAGGAGATGATCAGAGCTAAGAAGGGAGTTGCCGTGAAGGTAAGGAAGAGGGCGTAAGCCCTAAAAACCCTCTTTTCTATCTTCCCCACATGCCCAGACACTTCAAGCGTGGTGTCAAGAGGGAGCACCACTTTCTCAAAGGCCTTGAAAAGCCCCTCGAAGAGATAGCGGCCATTCCTGGAGTTAAAAAGGTAATTCCCGGGAGGATCTACTCGAGCGACTCAAGGGGCTTCGAGATAAAGGTCTCGCGGGAGACCCCGACGGGGCTGAAGCTTATAGCGAAGAGCGATGGCTCAGTTCAGGATGTCTTTCTTGTCGTTGACAAGGCTGACAGGGAGAGAGTCTGGAGGGAAATCGAGAAGCTGAGTGAGAGATGGAAGAAGATTTAAAGCTCCACCTTCCCCTCGAAAAACGCCTCCAGCTCCTCGTCGCTGATGTCCCCAGCATCATCGATGTATCCAAGATCTCTCTTCTGAATGTCTATGAGACCCGGTGTTAAGAGCAGCTTTCCGTCCAGCTTCGGTATCGCATAGTGCAGCGTTATCTCGCTGAATTCGTCGAGCTTTATCGTTGGATTCTCCTCATACTCAATCTCCTCCAGCTTTTTACCGTCTGCTATGAGCTTGGCAACTATCGAAGCGCCATCTATGGAGTACTGCGGCTTTCCTATGTGGCGAACCTTCACTCCCTCCATACGCGATGTTATGAATTCCTTCGTTCTGCCGCGCGGCACAGCGTCGCCGAGAATTCCACCGACTACTATCATGGTGTCCCCGTCGATGTCCTCGGGCTTGAGCTCCTCCTCGGCCTGGAGATCTAGGACGATGATTTTCGAGCGGTCAAAGGGAAACTTTGTGACGCTCTCAGTGATGACACCCCCGAGCTTTGCCAATCTCTCGCGCTCGTCCTCGCGAACGTTGGTGAATATCAGCCTGTCTCCCCACCACTCCGCAACGTGGCTGTACTCCAGCCAGAGCCAGTCACTTATCTCCTCGAGATGCTCAATGATCAGGTACGGCATTTTTCTCACCGATGGGGCTAAGGCCGAGTCTCTTAAAAGCCTTGCTTGTAGGCAAGAATGTCCAGCAACGGTTTTAAGCACAAAAACTCCAGCAAATCCCATGAGCTTTCGGGAGAAGTACGCCAAGCTTGGTGAACGCTATAACTTCCTCGAAAAACCTCTCGAGAGGTTCTTCTGTCCGCTGAGACAAAAGGCTATAAGCTTTGTTAAGGGAAGAACTCTTGAGATAGGCGTCGGTGTTGGCAAGACCCTTCCCTACTACCCTCCAGACGTTGAGCTCCATGCAGTCGATGCTGTGCCTGAGATGGTCAAGATAGCAGAGAAGAAGGCCAGAGAACTCGGTCTGAACGCCCGATTTTATATTATGGACGCTGAAAAACTGGAGTTTCCAAGCGAAAGTTTCGATACCGTGATTTCATCCTTCGTCTTCTGCACTGTGCCAAATCCAGAGAAGGCTATGAAAGAGATTTACCGAGTCTTAAAGCCCGGCGGCAGGGCAATATTCCTGGAACACACGAAGAGCGAGTGTGAGCTCCTGAACTGGCTGTTTTTAAAGCCTCTGGACCTCTTCCTTGGTTGGTTCATAGAAGACAACACTCTAAGGGAGACGCACGATCTCGTTAGAAAATACTTCAAAATTGAGCACGAGGAGAGCCACTATCAGGGGGTTGTAAGACTAATCACTGCAAGGAAGCCAGAAAACCAAAGTAAAGCTTTTAAGCCAAGGGGAACTTAGTATTAAACGCGCGGTGGTAGTCTAGCCTGGTCTAGGACACCGGCCTCCCAAGCCGGTGACCCGGGTTCAAATCCCGGCCACCGCACCATTCTCACAAACTTCGCCTGCGCGACGTTGATGCCTTCCTCGCCGCACGAGACAACATCTCCGTTGAGCTTGATCGGGGTTTGCATGTCGTTTTTAACTGTTTTAAGGGATTTGTCTTTATACAGGCAGTTTTTAGTGTTTCACGATAAATTTAGCGCCCAAAGGAAGTTAGGAGAAAGTGAGACTCGTTTTATTGGCTTGTTTTGAGTCAAGTCCATACTGGACTTACAATCTTTAAAGGACATGCAAACTCTTCTCTGACAATTGGGAAGTTGCTTCTTTGATTAAACTTTGCAAAGCAAAGTTTGCTTCGTTTCAAATGTTGAAACTTCGTCTCAACACATCGGGAAGCTTCGCCTCTCACGAAGCGTTGACGGAAAACTTGAGTGCGATTCTAAAATGCTTGTTTTCAAGAGGGTTTACTCTTCAATTTTTCAAAATTAACCCCTACTTCCAGGAAGTTCTAAGAGTGCACGCTCTAAAATCTACGACACCAAAAATGAGAAAGAAAATTTTCGCGAGCCTTTCTCAAAGGCTCTACTTCAGCTTCTCGAGGATTATGGCAGGGCAAACCTTGGTGACGCCGTTAAGTTTACCTATCTTGTTGGAGATTATGTCTGAAAGATCCTCTCCGTCCTTGGCCCAGATCTCGGCCATTATCATGTGGTCACCGCTCGTGAGGTAGACGTTCCTCACGAACTCGAACTCCTTGAGCTTGTTTGCGACCTCGAATATCTTCTCAGGGAGTGTGTCAACCCCAGTAAGGCTGACAAGGTTGTAACCGAGCTTTGACGGATCAACCACGATGGTGTACTGCCGTATAACCCCAGCCTCCTCGAGAGCCTTGACCCTTTTCCTGACGGCCGTCTCGCTGATGCCCAATACCTTCGCTATCTCCGTGAACGGAGTGCGGGCATCTCTGGTGAGCATATCGATTATAATCCTGTCCCTTTCATCAAGCATTTTTCATCACCTCTATCTTATGTTATGCAGACCAAGTATATTAAGTTTTTGAACTTGTCGGTTCTAAAGCCAAACCTTGTGTTTAAGTTTGACAACCACTTCGATGTGGGGAGTGTGAGGGAACATGTCGAGACCAACTGCCTCTTCCACAGAGTACTTTCCAGATAGCTCGTTCAAGTTCAGTTTAAGGGTCTTTGGGTTGCAGGAGACGTAAACGATGGTCTGCGGTTCATCTTTTAAGATTTTCTTGACCAACTTTGGATGCAAGCCCGCTCTCGGCGGATCGAGGATTATCGTGTCGTATTTCGCCAAGTTCTTGACGTCTTTGTCCTCTCCAACCGAAAAGACTGCATCAATCCCGTTTAGTTCGGCATTTCTGTTGGCCATCTCAACCGCGAAGGGGTTAATCTCGATGCCCTCAACGGTAAAGCCCCTCTTCGCAAGGTAAACGCCGAAGGTTCCGACGCCAGAATACAGATCGAGAACTTTTTCACCCTCCACGAGTCTGGAAACTTCCCTGACTAAGTTAACCGCTTGGTAGCTGTTAGTCTGGAAAAAGCTGTTGGGGTGGATAAGGTAAGCAACGTCATCGAGCCTCTCGCGTATGAACTCTTTCTTCCAAACCCTTTCCACATCACCATAGGAGACATCGCTTGGTGTCCTGTTCACGCTCCAGTAGATAGAGTCAGCGTAGTCGAAGTAGTCCGGGAACTCCTCGGGAAGTTCCCCCTCGGCAGTTACAAGGTTCACCATCAGTTCATCCGTGAACTTGCCCTCACGAATGACTACATACCTCAAAAAGCCCCTGTTTTTGCCTATCTCATAGAGGCTCGGCTTGTGATCCTCTATAAACTCCCTGAGCGAACGGAGAACCTTTCCACTGGCTTTTCCGAAGACGGGACACTCCTCGATGTCCACGACGTCCCACCAAGTGCCCCTCCTTCTGAAGCCAATCCCATTTGTCGAAATGACAACATCAATACGATTTCTATGGCCATATATCTTCGGTGAAGGAATAACCTCGACATCAAAACCAAGAATCTCCGAAAGCTTGTCAGATTTGAACTTCAGCTGCTCATCGTAGGGAAGGTGCTGTAAGAGACAGCCGCCGCAGGTTCCAAAATATGGACACTTTGGTTCGGTTCGAATCTCAGAAGGCCCAACTACTTCATATTCAGTTGCTATGAGCGTTCTCTTCTTTCTCCGCCATCTTTTAATCTCGACGATATCGCCAGGGACTGTAAATGGGACGTGAATTTCCCGTTTATCCAGCCTGACTATGCCCAGTCCTTCCAAATCCAGTCTCTCAACGACTCCCCTCATGATTCTTCCTTCAGAGGGTGCCTTATAAATCTGCCCTTGAACGAGTGTCAAAGGTAGTTTCGGAAGGTTTATTTAGGTGGAGAGAGTAGTAAATAACGGTGCCGTTGATGTTCGGCAGGCGTAAGGATGTTGTTTACAAAGTCCTCGCCACCAAAAAGAGGGCCGTGGCCCTTCAGAGCCTGAGCGCCGAGCTCGAGACTCCCATGCCCGCGGTTCTTAAAACTGTAAAACAATTAGAATCAGACGGTCTCGTAGAGGTTTTCTACGGCCGGGATAAAGCCTCAATCATGGTGAAAGCAAAGACCATTGAGGATTACATCTGAGGCTTTTTCAATCATTTTTTAGAATAAAACACTAAGGGGGCCTAGCCAGTGGTATCAGTAGTCATAACCGGTAGGGGTGGGGCAGGAAAGACCACCATGACAACTAATCTGAGCACTTACTTCTCCAAGAACAACTACAGAACTCTGGTCATAGATGGCGACCTCTATCTTCCAAAGCTCGCATTCCACTTCGGCATATACAATCCGGTTTACAACCTCCATACCCTGCTAAAGGATCCCGAGATGAGGGTCCCGGATGCAGTCTACCATGACATCAAAACGGGTGTCGATGTGCTCCCAGGAAGTTCAAAGCTCTACGACATCCTTGACCTAGATCAGAGAAGGCTTAAGGACATTGTGAGAGAGATTCAAACGAGATACCAGATTACATTCATAGATTCACCGGTCGGAATACCCTTTGATACTATTTCAACCTTCAGGCTTGTCCAGTACCAGCTAATCATAGTAGAAATAGAGCGCTGTCCGATACACTCGGTTCACAGAATGATAGAAAACGAAGTTGTTAAACTGAAGGCCCTCGGGGAGGCCTACGGCCTGAAAGTTGGGGTCATACTTAACAAGGTCCGGGAGTCCTCGCAGAACGTCGATGACATTGTAGACCTCATCGAGTACAGTGTTAGAGTTCCGGTTGTGGGAATAGTTCCCTATGACTATCAGGTTCCAGAAGCAACCAACGAGGGGAGACCAGTTGTTGACTACTCACCTCACTCAAAAGCCATCGTCGAGGCGGGCGACATCATGGGTGAATGGATATTCGGGGAAAAGAAAAAGGAAGGGTCTCTCCACAGGCTCTACAAATCATTATTCTCTCATTTGCGAGGGGGCAGAATCCCTGCGGGCAAAAAGCTCTGAGACCGTAACGAGCGGAAGAAAAGTGTACTTCTCCGTCATTTTTTCTTTGGCCCCCTCTTCCCTGTCCACAACAACGCTTATAGCAACAACCACCGCGCCCTCTTTCTCAAGAATCTCAGCTGCCCTGAGGACGCTACCTCCTGTGGTTGTGACGTCCTCGACCAGGAGTATTCTGTCGCCAGGCGTCACTTCACCTTCTATCTGCTTTCCTGTTCCGTACTCCTTCTTTTTTTTCCTGACTATGATGAGGGATTTATCCGTTTCGAGAGCCAATGCAGTGGCTATTGGAACCGCCCCAAGCTCAGGGCCGGCCACTTTATCAAACTCGACGCCAAGTTCCTCGACCTTTGATTTCATCAGCTTTGCAATAAGCTTCAGCGCCCGGGGATTCGTGATGAGCTTTTTGACGTTGATGTAGTAGTCGCTCTCCTTTCCGGAGGTGAGAACAAAGCGCCCGAAGAGTATAGCCCCTTCCCGAAAGATCATCTCGATGAGCTCGTCCTTCATTTTGGACACCTTAATGTTAATAGTCGCGTAAATTCTGGGAGGAATAGACACGAAACTTAAAAATCTTAGCGTCAGGTTAATAAGAGATAAAGGCTGAGGAAAATATTATGCTGACCGTCGAAAGGGTTATTGAGTACTACTTTGCCGTCGTGATCATCGTTGGGGGTCTCAGCCTCCCCTTGGGGATAAAACATACACTGAGAGCCTGGCGGACACTTCCAGAAGTCGGTGGAGGGGCAGAAGCTTTGGAATGGGACTTCTGGCATTGGTACTTGCATCATTCCTCGAGCTCCCCATTCTTCTCCTTGAGAGCTGGCTGGCTCTGGCTTTTACAGCAGGCCTCGTCGAGGAGACTATCAAACTCCTCCCGCTGGGATTCTTCAGAGACTCCCCTGGATGGGAGAAGTGGAAACTCGTGATTGGAACTGGCCTCTTCCTCGGTCTTATGGAGGGCATTCTCTACACCGCTGGGATAATCGTACTTGAGGAGGATGTATACCTGATCGGTGTTAGGGCGGTTCTCATCGGACTCCACACCGTCTGGGCAGCGATCTCGATAGGCTTCCTGCTGGGTGGAAGTGGCTGGGAAAGGTTCTACGGACTGGCCTTTTCAATGGCGGCACACACGCTCTACGACCTGCCTCCGCTGGCCGTCGTCCAAGGGCTGTCTGCCGGGGCGGTGGCAGTTCTGGGAGCGGTCTCGACAGCCTTCATGCTCGCAACTCCCATAATGGCGAAGAGAGCGGCCGAGCTGGCGCTGAAACTCACCCCTGAAGAAGAAAGGGAGGAGCTAGCTTCAGAATTCACTTTTTAGCCTTGAACCTCTCCTGGAACTCGTAGAGCTGGGCGATGCGCTCTATCGTGTCGGCCTCTTCAGGACTTTTATCCTCTCTCAGAGCCACGTAGCGCGGGAACCTCAGCGCAAACCCGCTCCTGTACTTCGGACTCTTCTGTATCTCCTGGTAGGTGACCTGGATGACCACCTTCGGCTCAATCTCCACGAATTTGCCCTCACCACCGATGATGAGGGGCTTGAGCATCTTGGTGAACTCAACGAGGTCTTCATCGGTGAAGCCGCTGCCAACCTTCCCGACCGGCACAAACTCACCGCTGTGCGGGTCATAGGCCGCAACCAGGAAGGAGCCGAGCAGGTGTGCCCTCCTTCCCTCGCCCCACTCCGCCCCAATTATGACAAGGTCGAGATCTTCCATGGTGGGCTTTATCTTGAGCCACTTCTTGCCCCTGTTTCCGGGCTCGTAGACGGAATCGAGTCTCTTCGCCATGAGACCCTCGTGGCCAAGTTCAAGGGCCTTCTTGTAGAACTCCTCGGCCTCCTCGACCTTCTTCGTGACCAGTTGCTGGGCAAGCTTGAGCTTTTCGCCCTCCTCGACGATTTCTTCAAGCTTAACTCTCCTCTCGCAGAAGGGGGTGTCGATCAGGGGCTCTCCATCGACGTAGAGGACGTCGAAAAGGTTGAGCTCCAGCGGGATCTTCTCTATCATCTCCTCGATGTTGTATTTCCTCCTGAAGCGCCTGAGGACATACTGGAAGGGTCTTGGCCTTCCACCTTCACCCACAGCGACAAGCTCACCCTCAACTATCGCTTTTTCGGACTTTATGCTCGCCTTTATGGCATCAACGACCTCGGGGATAGAGCGCGTGACGTTCTCCAGCCGCCTGGAGTAGATTACAACCCTGTCGCCGTCCTTGTGAACCTGAACTCTCGCTCCATCGTACTTTATCTCGAATGCCGCCTCGGCGCCCATCTCGAGGAGGGCCTCCTTGACGCTCGCCGCGTTCTGGGCGAGCATCGGCCTTATCGGCTTCCCAATCTGAATGTGAACCTTCCCTAGGCCATCGTTGCCTTCGAGCTTCGCCACCTTTGCAACGTAGCCGAAGTCGCTCGTGAGCATGTAGGCACGCTCAACGAGCTCGGCTTTGACTTTGAAGGCCTCGGCTATGGCATCGCGAAGTATGCCCTCGGCAACGCCCGTTCTCATCATGCCGAGAACGGTTCTTGCTATGTATTTACCCTCTTCCGGCTGGGCGTCCATGAAGATGTTTGCGAGGTACTTCAGCTTCCTGTCCTGGCTTCCCTCGCCACTCGCTTCGGCTATCTTAATGAAAGTCTGATAAACGCGCTTTATCGTGAGCGGCTGGCTGAAGAAGCTCTTCTGCTTCTTTTTCTTTAATGCCAAGGCAACGCTCTCGCCCAGATCTCCCGTGTCCTTGACTGAGTTCTCTATTTCCCTCTCCTGAACACCGGTTGCCATAGATACGGCCTTTATGAGGAGCTTCTCACCAACACCAAGCTCCCTCTCATCCCAATCGGGGAAGACCTTACCAAGAATCAGATAGGGAACCACCTCAAGCAGCTCATCTGGAGTTTTCTTCAGAAAGTCGGCCACGAACTTAGTCTTGAGCGTTTTGAGGGTAGTCTTCTCGAGCCTGCGGTAAAGGTCAGAGAGTTCAGCGTATTTCATGTCTCCCATGCTCACCACCAAGAAGAATAGGAAGTAAGGGGATAAAAGACTATCCTACCCACCTGCCAACCTCGGGCTTGCCCGTGAAAACATCGACGACGTCGAACGGAACTTCCAGGTCAGCGAGGATATCCCGAGCTTTTTCAACTTCTTCCGGTTTAAGGAGGGCAAAGAGGCCCCTACCGAGCATTATCATCGAGCTTGGGTTTGAGATCACTTTGTCCAGCTCTCTGGCTAGTTCAAGGAGCTCGCCGTCCAGCAAACCGGTCCTTTCGGCGAACTCCCTTGCGAGGATCATCATGCGCTCGGGTTTAGGCTCTGCCAGAAGCTTCTCCAGGGCCTTAGAACCCTCGGCTTCTATGGCTTTGATGACGTCCCCGTCGAGAACCTCCTTGGTAGAGAGCCTCCCGAGTGGAACAACGAGAACCTTATAGTCCTCGAAGAACAGGTTATCGACCAGACCTATTCCCGGACCTCCTGCCTTAACCCGAATCTCTATCCCACCGGCGAGCTGTGCAATGACATCACCCAGGCCACCCTTGTTGATCACCTCGTGTCTGTGCGCCGTCTGCGCAGCCCTGAGCCACGTCCCACCGAAGGAGTAGCTCAGAGCCAGAGCCGTGCCCAGGGCCCCGCCGGCACTGTTGCCAAAGCCGTAGCCGTTGGGAAAGTCGAAGTACTGCCATATCTCAACCTCACCTGTGAAATCCATTGGAACGAGCTCTTCAGCGACGGAGTGGCTTATCACGGCCTCGTCCTTCTTCACAGGCTCGCCGTTGAAGGCCACGTGAATGTGCCTCTCCAGCGTTCCGGTTTCAACACTGAGAAAGACGTTCGTACCCTTAGAGAGGTTCACACCGGCCCCCAGAGAGCCTGCTTTGAGCGGATCATCGTGAAAGCGCGGGACGAAAAAGGCTGTGATGTGGGCGGGAACGAAAGCTCTAATCAGCATCACCATCACCTCCAAGAAGAGTGCTCTCTCATGTTTTTAAAATTGGTGAAGGAAAGGGATGGAAAAAGAGGAAATCACTCTTCAGCCACGTAGATGGGCACTTTGCCGTGCGGTATGCCGTACTTCTTGCCGTACCACTCGCTGAGGACGTACCACGCACCGACGAGGAGGGCTATACCCAGCGGCAGGAGTATCACCCAGCTCGTGACTCCCAGGGCGAACAGGAGGTACAGCACGCTGCCAATTGTCGCAACCGTGAAGGCATAGGGTATTTGGGTTGTGACGTGGTCTATGTGGTCAGAACCACTGAACATGGAGCTCATGATGGTGGTATCACTGATGGGTGAGCAGTGGTCGCCGAAGATGCTTCCGGTAAACGTGGCTCCGATGGTGGCGAAGACTATCTCATTAACCTGACCGTTGGTGAAGGCCAGGCTGAGCTGGACTCCAAGCGGAACCATTATGGCGAAAGTTCCCCAGCTGGTTCCCGTGGTGAAGGCAACGAACATCGCCGAGAGGAACATTATCAGCGGCATCCATGGTCCGAGGTTCGCTCCAGAGCTGGTCGCAAGGCTGATGACGTAGTCGCCGGTTCCGACGCTTTCAGCAGCGGTTCCGAGGCTCCAAGCAAGGACAAGGATGGTGTTGGCGAAGAGCATCTGCTTCATTCCCCTGACTACTGTGTCTTCCCACTCCTCCACCGTCATTTTCCTCCTGCCCAAAAGCATTATGCTGGCAACGACGACCATTGCGAAGGAGCCCCAGAGAAGCGCGGTGGCAGCGTCGGCCTCACGGAAGGACTCAATGAAGCTGTAGTTGAGGAAGTTGACACCGAACGGGTTCTCCAACTCGGTCCACCAGCCGAGATCCTGACTATATGCCTCAAGGTTGGCCGCTCCGGTGTACCAGAGGCCAAGCATGGAGACGCCAACGAGGACAAGGAGCGGAATAACGAAGTCCCAGAGACTTCCGCCCTCATTGGGCGTGCCTAGGTCAACCTCGGTGGTCATGAGGGGCTTCGCACCGTCGCGGAGGACTTTGCCCTCAGTCCTAGCGCGATATTCCGCCTTCAGCATGGGGCCGTAGTGCCTGTGGGTGTATGCAACGATGAAAACGAGTATTATTGCCAGTATCGAATAGAACCTATAGGGCACGCTAGACAGCCAGGCGTCATAAGTTCCGTAAACGATGTTGGCGTTATCAAAGCCCTTGCCTATCATGAGAAGTTCATAGCCTATCCACGTTGAGACGAGCGCAAGACCAGCCACGGGTGCCGCGGTAGAGTCGTCTATGTAAGCGAGCATCTCCCTGGAAACCCTCATCCTGTCGGTGATGGGCCTCATGGTGTTTCCGACGACTATGGTGTTGGTGTAGTCATCGAAGAACACCAGTATACCGAGGATCCATCCGAGGATCGAGGCTCCTCTGCTGCTTTTGACCCTCCTTACCAGGGAAGCCGCCAGCGCGTGGACTGCTCCGGACTTGTAGATAAGTCCGACACCCGCACCTATCAGGAAGTTAAATATGAGTATCCTGGCGTTCCAGTCGCTTGTAACGCTACTGACAATCCACTCCAGCGTCTGGGTGGTCCCGACTACCGGATTACCGCCGGCGACCATCACTCCACCAATCCAGACGCCCGCAAACAGCGCCAGGATGACCCTCTTTGTCCAGATGGCTAAGATAATGGCAACCAATGGGGGCAGCAATGCCAACACACCAAAGTCCGACACATTTTCACCTCCTGAGGTGTTTCATGCAAAGGAACACGGAGAGAATATAAAGCTTTCTGTATATCCTTTGTCGTATTGCCTTATTCTCGAAAAATTTTCTGGAACGATTCCATCCATTAAAGGCCTAGTTACTGCATTCAGGGCAAATTTTATGAATTTCTGCATTAATGAAGACTTTCAAGTACATTAATGCTCATTAATACCATAAAAACCTTTCCCAGAAAAAGCTTCAGAAAAGCACAACTAAACCTTAAAAGAAGGCAGAAAGGAGAAGTCACTCGGAAGAGTAATTGAGAAGTTAAGAAATTTTCACAAAGATTCTCCAGTCAGCTCCCTCAGCTTTTGGAAATCCTTTCTAAGCTCTTCCTTCAGCGCTGGGCGGTAAAGAGCCACGGCCGGATGGTACATTGGCATTATGACGATTTTTCCAAACAGCGTGTGGGCTTCGAAGGCCTTTCCGTGGATTTTACTTATGGGTTCGACCTCGAAGCCGAACTTCTCGAGTATGTAACGCATCGAGTGCCTCCCAAGTGGAACGATGACCTTCGGCCTTATGATGTCTATCTGCCTGTCGAGGTATGGTGAGCAGGCCTTTATTTCATCCTCCGTAGGGTCGCGGTTGTCAGGCGGACGGCATTTGACTATGTTCGTGATGTAAACCTCATCCCTGTCCAGGCCTATTTCAGCCAGGAGTTCGTCGAGAACCTTTCCTGCCCTCCCAACAAAAGGAAGCCCCTTCTGATCCTCCCAGTAGCCAGGTGCCTCACCGACGAACATGACCTTGGCGTTATAGCTTCCCGAACCGGGTACGGCGTTAGTTCTGAGCTCGCCAAGGGGACACTTCCGACAGGATTTTATTTTCTCCTCGAGCTTATTCATCAGCTCTTCCTTACCCATGAAAACACCTCAACGCTTCAGTGCGAGCGTCTTCTGGGCTAGATAAGCCTTGAGGAACTCGACCCAGGCAGTGTAGTAGCCCTTCTCATACTCGTCGCGGAACTCGTGCTCAAGGATTCCCTCAAAGTGCTCGAGCAGTTTCTCGGCCTTCTCCCGGTCATGGTCTCTTATAAGTTGGACTATCAGTGCATCAGGGTCGTTGTCTTTTATGGCGCTCATGAAACCGTTTATGGCCTTGCCATAACCCCTTCCCCACTCGTCGCTCCCGGCCATCTTCTGGAGCTTCTCAAGGTGAGCCCTGGCCTTGGTGAAGTCCCTCTTGAGGAGCGCGCGGAGGAACATCTCCATCCTCATCTCTCTCGCCGGCATTCTACCACCGCATTAAGTTTGAGCCTTGGCTTTTAACGCCTTCGCCTGCTGCCCAGACACATGCCATACCTATGAAGGAAAATCTGCATATTTACGCAAAAGTTTTTATACCTGCGGATTGGAGAAATGACTAGAAGTTGGAGTTGAAGAGGTGAACACATATGGCCGAGAGCATTGATGAAGTACCCAGCGGCGAAAAAGAGTTCGAGCAACTCACGAAGAGGGTCAGGGACGTACTGGAGTTTCCAGAGATAACCCCTGAGGAGTTTGAGGATATGTTGAAGAATGCGAGCAGGGCCTACGGTGGGCCGCTGCCGCACAAGACGTACTCCCTCTGTCCCGAGACGAGGAAGGTTGTTCCCGCTTTGATCTGGGAGAAGGATGGAAAGGTTTGGATAACAAAGCGCTGTCCCGAGGGCCTGATCACCGATGTTTATTATGAGAGCGTTGAGCAGTACTATCGCTTCCAGAAGTGGAGGTACGATTTCAATCTCATGAGTTTCAACGTTGAGAATTCAGGTGTCAACTGTCCCTTCGATTGTGGACTCTGCGCTAGGCACCGCTCCCACACTAGCCTGTTGAACATAGTCCTGACAAACAGATGTAATTTATCGTGCTGGTACTGCTTCTTCTATGCCAAGGAAGGCCAGCCCATCTACGAACCGACACTTGAGCAGATCCGCATGATGCTCCGCAATGCGAAGAAGGAGCATCCCATCGGGGCCAACGCCGTTCAGCTCACGGGCGGAGAGCCAACGTTAAGGAACGACCTCATCGAGATCATCAGGATAGCCAAGGAAGAGGGCTACGACCACGTCCAGCTCAACACCGATGGAATCAAGCTCGCATTTGAGCCAGAACTCGTCAAGAAGATCAGAGAAGCTGGAGTCAACACACTCTACCTGAGCTACGATGGAATGACGCCCCAGACCAACTGGAAGAATCACTGGGAGATCCCGCTCATCTTTGAAAACGTTAGGAAGGCCGGCGGACCGGGAATAGTCCTCGTCCCGACCACCATAAGGAACGTCAACGACCACGAACTCGGTACCATAATCAACTTCGGCCTCAACCATCTCGATATCGTCCGCGGCGTCAACTTCCAGCCAATTTCCCTCGTTGGAAGGGTTCCCAAGAAGGAGCGCCAGCGCTTCAGGATAACCATCCCAGGGGCAATAAAGCGCATAGAGGAGCAGACCAACGGCACAATAGCCATGGAGGACTGGTACCCAATACCAATTGCCGGTCACATAGCAAGGTTCTTTGAAGCCTTCACGGGAAGCAAGTACTACATGACGAGCCACTACTGCTGCGGAGCGGCAACCTACATCTTCCTCGATAGGAAAAAGAAGAGGGTGGTGCCGATAAGCAGGTTCCTCGACGTTGAGGGCTTCGTTGAGTACCTCGAGACCAAGACTGAGGAGATAGAGAACTGGAAGCATCTTGGAAAGCTCCAGAAGCTCAAGCTCGGAGCTGAGATATTCATCAAGTTCAAGAGCTTCTACGATGAGAAGTACGCGCCAGAGGGACTCGACGTCCTCGACCTCATAAAGAACGCCTTCATGCACGGCAACTACGACGCCCTGGGCAAGTTCCACAAAAACGCGCTCTTCCTCGGAATGATGCATTTCATGGACGAGTACAACTACGACGTTGAGAGGGTTGAGCGCTGTGTCATCCACTACGCCATGCCCGACGGAAGGATAGTGCCGTTCTGTACATTCAACGTGATTCCGGAACTCTACAGGGACAAGGTGCAGGCACAGTTCAGCTACACCTGGGAGGAGTGGAAGACTCTGCACCCGGACTGGGACTACAGGAAGGACAAGTACGTTAGAACCAAAGAGTTCGTCGAAAAGATGAAGAACAGCGAGCTCTACAGGAAGACCTACCTCGAGATAGAGGACTACTTCGGGGTGAACACCAAGGCCTGAGGTGATAGGAATGACCGTGAACGGGGAAAAGAGGCTCACCAAGCTCAGCTTCAAATTCGGCAACATAGACTGGGAGATGGCAGTGGTCAAGCAGTATGAACTCCTGAAAAACGCGGGTGTGTGGAGAGCGTTCATTAACGGCTACGCCAAGAACGGCTTTGTAGTCTTCGACGAGGAGAAGCTGAGCAGGGAGAAACTCCTTGAAAAGCTCAAGGAGCTCGAGCCAGAAGTCGTCAGGGAGGAACACCTAACGGTTGCGGAGCTCCTGGAGTCCAGCCACTCCTGGGGCAATATACTCGGCAGGATGGAGTCCTGAGAGGATAAAAGAAATCAGCGGAGCTCTATTCTCACTTTTCCCTTCATGTCCTCTTTTTCAAGCTCAAAGGACACTATCCCGCTGAAGGAGCTTAAGTCCAAGACGTTCTTTCCGCGTCTCAGCTCGAAGGTCTCTGCGTAAGCCCCAGATGGGGGGAGCGAGAGGTCGTACTCGTAAACGGTGAGCTTGTTGTCAGAGCTGGCGTAGAAGACTGCCCTCGGCTCAGTGTAGCCATCAAGCGGAATTCCTCCAAAAGTTCCTGCGCCGAAGTTCCTTGCCATGCTCGGAAGGGCGAGGGGTATGGAGAAGCTCACCGCCGGGGGCCTGTCCTGGAGAATCTTCTCGTCGAGCACGACTATGTCCCTGTTCCCCGTGTCAAATGGGGTGGCCTCGGTTGCCCCGGTATTGGGCGCGGTGTTGGTACCAAGGAGTATTTTTCCATCCATCTTCTCGATGCTCGTTATCCGTGCCCCGAAGGCCCCAACGATTTTTACCATCGGCGGGGCTATGTAAACCAGGACGCTGGGGCCGGCCACCGTGTTGGTGGTGACCCAGTTGAACTCGTCAGATGGCAGATAAGCCGCGTCGTGATAGGCGTTGAAAGCAGTCAGTATTCCACCGCCCACGTTTATCGCGTTCACCCTGAAGGGCGCGTAGAAGGTGCAGAAGTCAAAGAGCCTGAAGAAGGTGAAGTCCTCTCCCATGAGCGGGTTGCCGGCAAAGAGACCCCCACGAACAAAGGCGAAGGCCCTGTTGTAAGCGGAAGCCATGGCTCCAAGCTCTGCCTTTATATAGGGCCTCCCGTCGACGCTGCTTCCAGGCCTGAAGGTATTCCATTTCCCGGTTATCAAATCAAGAGCCCTTAACTCCCTCAGCCCCTCCGTGAAGTTGTTGCCGATTCCAAAGAACGCCACATCATGGACGAGGGTTCCCTTCGGCGAAGGATCACCTATCAGTTCTTCCGCCCTGCCGGTTCTCCTATCCAGGGAGTAAACGCCGAGGTTGGCGTGACCGTCCTCCCTCGCGAGCAGAAGTCTATCGCCGTATGAGTCGTAGATGATATCGCTTATCTCCCCGGCCCAGTCGGTCTCATGGTGGATTGAATCCTTCCAGAGGAGTCGTATAGAGTCGTTTTCCGTATCGTAAACGTGGACGTGGGAGTATTTGTTGACGAAGCTTATGGTACGGTTCTTGTAAACGGCCGGAGCGTGAACCCAGCCGCCGAAGTAGATGAACTCATCGACTCCCGTTACGGCGTTGTAGGTATCCCCTCCGCTCGTGGGGCCTTCCCCGACTAGGGTAAAGTCGTAGGTTTTTTCCTCGCCGTCCCTCACGAAGTGAGCCTCGGCCTCGAAGGCCAAGGTGTAGTAGAGCACGCCGTTGTAATATTTAAGGCCAAATATTCCACCACTGCCCCATTCGGGGCCGTAACGCGGGGGAAAGCGGTAGTTCTTCAGCTCCATAATATCACCGGGATTGAATATAGCTTCCCTCTTATTGAACTTTCGGGAGACTTTTATACCCCCGCGCCGTAGGGGAAACCATGTATCGCGGGCTGGCGATAATCTTCGGCTTCTTCCTCATGGGCGAGTGGCTGAGCGAAACCCTCAGTCTTTCAATCCCTGGAAGCGTTCTCGGGATGCTCCTGCTGCTCGGCGCACTTCTCAGCGGGGTGATAAAGTTAGAATGGGTCGAGAACGAAGCGGAGATCTTCGTCAGGAACATGAGCGTTCTCTTCATTCCGCCGGGAGTCGGCATAGTGACATACCTTGGCCTGATAAAGAGCCAAGTGGTGCCAATATTCGGGGCGCTCCTCATCAGCTTCATTGTAACGCTCCTGGCAACGGCGAAAACGGTTGAGTTGATAAGGGGAAGAAAAGGGGGTGATGCCGGATGAACCCCTTCGGGATAACGCTCACCCTGGTTGTATTCTGCATCTTCTCGGAGCTTCACAACAGAAAGAGGGCATTCTATACGAACCCTGTTCTTCTGTCGATACTCACGATAGCGCTCATCCTCAAAGCTGGAAGGATTTCTTACGACTACTACATGGACAGCGCCAGGATACTCAGCTTCCTCCTTGGACCGGCTGTTGTCAGCCTTGCAATCCCTGTCTACAAAGGCCGGAGCACGATAAAGGCATACTCAAAGGAGACGACCATAGGAATCGTCGCTGGAGGGACGATAGCCATACTCAGTGCCTTCTACATGGCGAAGCTCCTCGGGGGAAGCGAGGAGGTTCTGCTCAGCATAGCGCCGAAGAGCGTCACGACTGCAATAGCCATCGGAATAAGCGAGAAGATAGGTGGCCTCCCAGCTTTAACGGCCGTTCTGGTGATCCTGACGGGGATCCTCGGCAATGCCCTTGGGGTCGAGCTGCTGAACCTCGTCCGCGTGAAGGACAGAATAGCGAGAGGATTAGCCATGGGCGTTACTTCCCATGGCCTCGGGACGGCTAGGATAATCCTCGACGACGAGCTGGCCGGGGCGGTGAGCGGATTGGCTATGGCCCTTAACGGCGTCTTCACGTCTCTATTGCTTCCCTATCTCATCGAACTCCTCAAGTAGGCACTCGCTTATCCTCAACCTGTCCCTGGCGTCCAGGAACAGCGTGAAGTCACGCTTGGCTATTCTGTCGCTTATTGGCGCGTGCTCGACGAGGAAGGCTATTATCTCCGCCGTGCTGTAAGGAACCTTGATCTGAAGCTCGTCCGCCTTCTTGAAGAGTTTGTCAGGGACTGTGAAGATGTCCTCCCCCTTCCTGACCTCAACACTTATCTTGGAGTTTATCTGCTCCCAGATGGTGATGGTGTTCCTAGCTTTCTCAATCTTTTCAAGGGCCCTTCTCTCAAGAATGCTTATGTTGGCCCTGCTCGTGCCTAAAAGCTCGGCTATCTCGCTCTGTTTCAAACCCCTAGCGCGCAGACGGAGGATCTTAATCTGCTGCTCCGTTAGGAAGCTTTTACTTCCCATTTTAAACACCAGAGTTTAACATGTATCAATGGGTTAAAACTTTTTCCGTACCAAAGGCAAGACTTCAACGTAATCTAGGAAGAGAGGGCAAGAATTCCAGCCAAGTTCTCCCCCAAGAAAAGCCGCGAGAATTTTGGTGGTCCCGCGGCCCGGATTTGAACCGGGGACCTGCGGATCTACAGTCCGCCGCCGCTCCCAGGCTAGGCTACCGCGGGACCCTACAGCCAGCCCGTTCCATAATGCCCTGGGTAGGTTTATAAATTTTTCTCCCAACTTAACTTCGGTGAGAGTATGAAGCTTTATGAACCCATAACGCTCGCAATGCCACTCGCGAAATGGATAGGGAACTTCATAATGGAGAGGGGCCACCTGCCAAGTGGCGAAGACGTTAGAGAAACAATGAAGAGTTTCGGCCTCGAGGAGATCTGTCTGGACAAAGGTCTAGCCGTTTTTAGGGGCCGCTTTTTAATTGCGCTGGTCTTCCCGAGGAACGAGAATCTCGTCATCGACGTAATATCGTCCAGCGGGGAGCTGAGCGACGCGCTTGAAGTGGTAGCCTACCACGACAAAAAGATAGAGGCATTCGTGGTGGAGATACTGCCGACCAACGATCTTGAATACGAGGGCAACATCGGTATCGAGCCGATAATCATAGACGAGGAGAGCCTAGAGCTCGAGAGCAGCCCGGTTCTGGGCTACTTTGAGGAGGACGAGGAAGGGATGTTCCTGGTGATAGACGATGAGACCTATGAGCGCTGGAATGAGGCGGACGATATTCACACCTGCCCGATATGCGGCGGCGAGCTGGCCTGGCGCAAGGAGAAGGCCTACTGTGCAGACTGCGGTTATGGGGTTAAGGTGGTGAGAAAATGAGCCGTATTGTTAAAGCCCAGCTTGTTAAGTACTCTCATCTCGCCCACGAGAGGGGACTTACGGCGGCCTTCGGCGGGAATCTGAGCATCAGACAGGGAAATCTGATCTTCATCAAAGCGACCGGGGCCATCATGGACGACATGGCGAGGGAACAGGTGGCAGTAATCGACATGAACGGAAAACAGCTGTCAGCTATTAGGCCCTCCTCCGAGTACAGGCTCCACCTGGCGATCTACCGCGAGAGACCGGACGTCAAGGCTATAGCCCACCTCCACCCACCGTATTCAATAATTGCAGCGACCATGCTCGAGATGGAACTCCCGATAATAACTCCAGAGGCGGAGCTGTACCTAAGAAGGATACCGATTGTACCCTTTAGGCCCGCCGGAACGAAGGAGCTGGCAGAGGCTGTCGCAGGGGTTATATGTCAGTCAGACGCCGTCCTGATGGAAAAGCATGGCATCGTCACCGTCGGGAAGAGCCTGAGGGAAGCATTCTACAAGGCCGAACTGGTTGAGGAGAGCGCAAAGCTGTGGTATCTGCTCAGAAAATGATTATCAAACACACGGAAGAAGAGAACCATCAAACGCAGGAAATGAGCGGGAAAAGTAAAAGCGCTCACTTAACCTGCTCAAGGGCTCCGAGGACCTCCCAGATGATGGTCCTCGTGTGCATAGGCATGTTCGGATCCTCGCTAATCTCCTCGAGGATGGCTATCGCGTCGGCGGCCCTGACGGCCGGCTCCTTGCTCTCGTCGAGGAGGACCTCTATGGCCTGCTCGGCGGCTCTCCTAATGTTCCTCGGAACGACAGTGTCCTGGACGACCTGCTCCTTGAGAACCTGCACAATCTGGTGAATCAGCTCGCTCATTCTATCACCCCCTTTTCTAAAGAATTGTTACTAAAATCTCCTCGGGTTATCTTAAGCTTTCCTAACTAAAAAACTTTTCGGTTAACGTCGAAACTAAAGAAGGAAAATCAGTACTCGACCCCCCTCCTCGCAAGGATGCCCCTCTGATAAGGGTGCTTTATCTCCCTCATCTCGGTGACGTAGTCGGCCAACTCGAAGAGCTCCTCCGGGCAGTAGCGGCCGGTGATGACGAGCTCGGTGTGGGGTGCTTTGCTCTTGATGAGCTCCTTGACTTCCTCGACGTCGAGCATGCCGAAGCCCAGAGCGACGCAGAGCTCATCGAGGATGACCAAGTCCCACTCTCCGCTCGAGACAACTTCCTTCGCGCGCTGAAGGGCTTTCTTGGCGGCCTCTATGTCGTCGGGCTCGGGTTTGCCGTGGACGAACTTCGGTAACCCAAAGGACTCTATGACCGCTCCGCACTCCGCTATCTTCTTCTGCTCTCCGTAAACGTTCCCGGCCTTCATGAACTGGAGTATTATCACCTTCCCACCGGAGCCGAGCATTCTCACCGCGAGGCCAAAGGCAGCCGTCGTCTTCCCCTTCCCGTTGCCGGTGTATATGTGAACTAAGCCAAGCTTGTCTTTCCAGGGCATGTGGATTCACCGGGTGGATATAATCGCCAAGGGTTTTTAGGAGTTTTCTTAATAGCATACCCGTAACTTCAATAAAACCTCCCCCAATGACCAAAAGTAAACGTTATATATCCCATGAGGTCACAGATTATGGGTCTCGAACCATGCAGGGGTATTCAGATTACACTGAAGCCGACACGAGAAGTAAGCTGATCGACCCGAAGCTCCACGAGAGCGGATGGGATGAAGATAAAATCAGAAGAGATTATATACTCTCTAAGGATAACAAAAATGAAAGTGGGAGTGTCAGTCTCTTTTCAGACCTCTTGTGATTATCATGTCTTCTTCAATTGCTTTGTATGCATCTATCAGGTCTTTTTCTGTAACTTTTGCCCCAATAGCCCTAGCGACTTCAAGATCAAACGCAAGCCTCAATGGGTGAGGTTCATATTTTACTACTGCAAATTCAAGGATACTCTGGTTTTTCCTCTCAGGAGCCCAGAATTGATGATATCTTTCCTCAAATTTTTTGCTGATCTGAGTTGTGAGTGCTGGAAAGCTGACGTTCTTGTATTTTTCATAAACTTCAACGAGTTTCTTGACTTGTTTTTCGTCTCTTGGATATAACCTCATGCTATATAGATCATAGAACCTTATGTCAATGAACCTACCAGTTGTTTCTTCCTTTGATACAAAGAAGTTTGCAAGGAAGAATATTGAATTTAGGATCACTGTAAGAGCCTTGGCAACTTCAGGGTTTTTCTCACGTATAACATTAAGTTGGTTAGACGGACTGATAGGGTAGTCCGAATAAAAAGCTATTAGCTTTTGATTTGGAGAGAATGGATTTATCCTGCGCGTAATGACTATGTTTGTCTGTATATTTTGTAGCTCATTTTTCACATTTGTCCAATAATTCCTTGGCAATTCTGTTTCAAAGCTAGCAAGACGGATTATCTCATCTATGTGTTCATAAGGCTCTTTCGCGACATAATCATGCTTCCCTGTTATGTCCATTGTATCTATACCCACAGCGGTACGTAAACTTGGCAGGAAATGTTCCTTCAATGCCCGATATTTCTTTATTTGCGCTCCTGCTACCGTCGAAAAAATTACCTCCTTGTCCGTCTCCCCATGTAAGATAAGGAATGCCTGTTGTATCCTTCCTTCATTAAATGGGCGTGTTATAAACATAAACTTTGAAACTCCCCTTGGAACTGGGCGGTAAGCTTCTCTAAAATACCTCCTGTTTGGGAATTCTTTCAGAACCCTATTACCCTCTGCGATGATGTTTTCGAGTGCATCTTTGCTTCCAAAAGAGGGTCCACTTATGAACGGCATAAGATTGTCAAAGTTTTCCTTTATGGTGGATAGTGATACTGAATTTATATCAACTAACGCGCTCCGCAGGTACTCGGTATTCTTTATGAATTCCGCTATTTTTTCCACATCTTCCTCTGTCAAGTCATTGAGGTCTTTTTTTATTACACAGAACTTTACCTTGTGGTTCTTTGGTTTCTTATCAACTTTTTTTGCAATTACGAGTACGTCCCTATATTCAGACCACTCAGAAAATCCATAGTTACGACTTGCTTTCACGATATATAACGGTAGCCATTTCTCAAAGACAATTTTTCTTGTTTTCTCGCTTTCACGACCACGTAATAGGTTTATTGGAATAACGCCCCCAAAAATTCCTCCATCATCAAGAAAAACATCAGCAAGAGCTATAAAGTGACCCCACAGCCCTACTTCTCCACCAACTACCTCTTTGAAGCGATCCATGTCAACATACTCTTTTATCCCTCTTTCAACTTTTGTGAATGGTGGATTCATGAGAACAGTATCCACTTTTGTAAGGGTTATGTTGTATGCCTCCCCATTGACAGCAAATGCCTTTGGATTCTCTTCAGACTTGAGATTCTTTACTTTGACATATTCCATGATACTACGATACCCTGGTTTGACCGTTGTGTCAGGAGAAAGTTTCAAGCTGTCTCCTAGTACTATTTGAACCCTACGAATTGTTGTCCCAGGATCCATGGCAGCGAGATTTGCACCAGTCAGGTGTACAGCAAAAGGCATTATATCCGCACCAAAAATTTGGTACTCACAGAACTTCCTGTGTGGGTTATCTCGCAAACCCCTTTCCTGCCATAGTTTGAGTTTCCGTTTATATGCTGCAGTAAGGATAGTACCAGAGCCACACGCCGGATCAAAAACGGTTGCATTTTCTTTTTCTATTGTCAAATGAGAAAGTAAGTCTGCGGCAATTGGTCTAGTATAAAATGCTGCAAGTAGCTTTCTTATTTTTTCTGGCATAAGCTCATGGAATAGGCGTCCAGGTAACTCATAGCGTATTCTTTCGACTTTCAATCCCCAGATAAGACGAAACGTATCTGCAACATATTCATCGGGGATAACATCAAGAACATTTATCTCAAAAATGGGCTTATAGTTTATCTCAAGTATCCTATCAAAGAGTATCTTGGCTTTTTCTTTTGTTATTTCACGTAAATCAATGCCCTCAATGATTGTTGGGTGCTCTGAGGAGTACAATCTCAAAAATAACACTTGACTCAAAAAGATATATGTTGCAAGAAATCTGAAAACCTCATCTGATTTCGTTTCTTTGTGAGATATCCCAAAGAATAACTCTTGTCTTGTAATAATCTTTGTCAACTCTGCCTCAGACATAGTAATATTATCCATGAGATCAACGACATGCTCTTTGAGCAATCGTATGACAGTCTTGAGAGAGAAAGTCGTTGGTATTTTTTGTTTGATGGCTCTTTCTATTTCGAACAAAGCACCATACAGTGTATCTCTGATTTCCATTTGTGGATTCACGACAAGAATATATGCTGGCACCTGCTCAATAAAATTGAGAAGCGCACTCTCATTAGGTGGAACTTTTCTTATTTCTTCGGGGAAGAAGATAATCATCCCATGTTTTATGCCGGTGTCTAAAGTATGTCTCTGGTATTGTTTAAAAGCATTCAATGCAAGACGGCCATTTTTTATAGGATCACCTATTTTCACGCTCACAATCCATTGCGTTCCAAGCCACTCAATTACGAAGTCTGGTTGAGATTTGTATAACACCTCTGAAACCACAAAGGCATTTCTTCTTTTAAAAATCTCAGCTATTGGTGGGTATAGAGATCTCTCCGTTATCTTTCCCCTTTTCTTCACCATCTGGTTCCACCAGAATATGAAACTATTTAGAGTATAAAACGCTTATGCTCGTTAGTATTTCAAAGTACAGATAAAATAAATAGTGAGCCAAACAAAGAGCGACACTATAGTTTAAGAGTGATCCCACGTGAAGAATGAAATTCAAAGAACGTACGAACCCGAATCAAACTCTGCGAGACTTTCATCCTTTGCGTCGAGCAAAGTTCGCCATTGCGAAGGCGAAGTTTTGGGGTGTGGGAGTGTTAGCCCCCCGGAGTTTTAGAATGGGGTTATGGGGCGAAGCCCCACTACCGGGGATTTGAGAGTACAGGAAGCTTTTTCCGAAAGCTTCACCAAAAGTTCGTGGCTCTCCTTAAATTTGGGTATGTTTGAGTGTGATTATTCTAGTTGGGGCGTTTTCGACTTGGAATCCCTCTCGCTTTGCAATTTAAAAAGAGTTCCTCCTTGTTGACGCCCTTCGGGCGTCGGTTTAAAAGTGAACTCCTCACGAAAGGGCGTGCTATAGCGGATTCCAACACTCTGGAGGTTAAATTTAACGGCAATCACACTTTAGAAGCGAGCTTCAAGAAAGAGCCACAAACTTTGATGAAACTTTGCGCAGGCAAAGTTCTGGGGGTGTGGGGGCGTTAGCCCCCCGGAGGATTAAGGAATAAGGAAGGTGGGGAAACGTAGTTTCCCAGGTTTTTAGAGAAAAAGCGGGGTTGTGGGGCGAGGCCCCACTACCGGGGGTTTGAGAGTACAGAGAGATAAGGGGGCGGAGCCCCCTTGTCTTTCGTTTCTGGGGCCGGGGCCGGGATTTGAACCCGGGCTAGGGGATCCACAGTCCCCTGTGCTAACCAGGCTACACCACCCCGGCCATGTCCAGCTAAACCTTTTGAGTTAGCTTTATAAAGTTTTCGTCAGAACGGGCTGAAAGAGGGAGCTGAGACCTTTTACATTCAATAACCGAACTCAGAGGAGAGATTGAAAACCGTCAAACCACACGGGGAGGTTTCGAGATGAAAGCCAAGAGAGAAGCGCTCGCGAGCCTCTTCACGGCCATAAATGAGGGTAAAGTCGACGAAGACATAATAGGCCTTCTCCTTCTCATCAACTCGATAAAGGGCATCTACACCACATCCTCCTGCTCGGGGAGGATTGGAATCATCGAGGAGCCGGCCCTGGGGGCAAAGCCCCTCTCCCGCTGGCTGATAAAGGTCCACAGACTCATAGAATTTGAAGAAGCAAAAGAAGCCCTGAAAAATGCCAAAGAGGGAATCATCTTCCTCAAGAGCCAGCCACCCATCTTCCACGTCGTTGCCGAAGACCTTGAGAAGGCAAAGAAGCTCCACGAGCTAGGCTTAGCTTCAGGCTTCAAGTACACCACCTTCAAGGTAATCTCCAAGCGCTATCTCGTTGAGATAAACGCCACCGAATACCTTACCGCTCCCCTTGGAAAGGATGGAAAGGTCCTGGTGGACGACGAATACCTCCGCTTCGCCATCGAGATCGGCAACGAGATGCTGAAGCGCTCGAAGGGCAGGCTCACCCGCCTTGAGGAGAACTTCAGAAAGCTGAAGAAGGAGCTTGGCGAAGACGAGCTGTTCTACGAGATAGCCTCCAAGTACATGATAGACTACTCTAACATCATTACACTCGGGATGCTGGATCGGAGGGTGGAAAGGCTGAGAAAGGGGATAGAATCTCTGGGAGGATAGCTTTTTATCTCATCTCGTTCCACTCCGGGTTTCCGTACCTCTCCCCTATCAGTTTCTCTGCAAGTTCGAGCTCGTAGTCCGTCAGCTGGCCTTCTTCCAGCTCAAATGCGGCAAAGAACTTGTCTTTCAGCAGCTCGTAGGTCTCCCAGCGGTTCAGCTTTATTCCTTCGCGCTCCAGCGTCGTAACCCTCTCCCAGATGCTCGAAACTCCTTTATCGGAAAGCTTTGCCTTCGAAATCCTCAGAACCTTCGCGAGTATATCCACCCTCGTCGCGTACATGAACGTGCCGTGCTGGAGGATTACCCCCTTTCTCCTCGTCTGGGCAGAGCCGCTTATCTTCTTGCCGTTGGCGACGATGTCGTTCAGGCCGGAGAAGCCGGCGTCAAGGCCTAGCTCCCTCAGGGCATCCACGAGCGGGCCTGCCAGGTAGCGGTAGCTCTCCTCGACGTTCCTCAGGGCGGGATGGTAGTCCTCACCGACGACCACAGAATAGGTTATCTCACCGAACTCGTCGTGGAAGACGCTTCCACCACCGGTTATGCGCCTTACAACAGGGATTCCGAGCTTCCCGGCAACATCGAGGTCAACGTCGTGCCTGACGCTCTGGAAGCGGCCTATAGTTACCGAGCTGGGACTGAAAGCGTAGAGCCTCACCGTGTCGGGGATCTTGCCCTCGATTCTAGCGCGCATTATTGCCTCGTCTATCGCCATCTGAACCTCGGGCCGAGCAACTATGAGCGGAATGAACCTCATGCTATCACCAAGGTTAAAAAATCAAGAGCGTTTTTAAGCCCAGCGATGATGACGCCCAAGCCCTCCTGACGGGTGATGAAAGCGGTCACCACTGAGCGGATAAGAAACTTTGCCTGCGAAAAGTTTCATCAAAGTTCGTGATTCCTTCGTTGGGAGCCTTTTTGGAATGGGTTTTCTTTTTTATGAACTTGCGTGATTTGTGGAACCTCTGCAAACGCTCATTTTTGATGGGGTTTGCTTTTTGGATAGGCGCCCTTCGGGCGCTGAGGAGAGAAAACCTTCTAACGGGCCCTTATGAGGTAGTTCCTCACAAAAGCCCCCAAGTCAAGTAAAAACCAACTTAGTTGGGTAAACTCACCAAGAATCACAAACCTTGGTCAAGGGTGAGGGGGAGGAGCCTCCAGTGGATTAAGAGAAAAAGGAAGGTGAGAAACCGTAGTTTCCCAGATTTTAGAGAAGAATGGGGTTGTGGGACGAAGCCCCACTAAAACAAACTTTGCTAGCGCAAAGTTTGATCAAAAAGTATGATCCGATTAACTGCCGGAATGCGTTTGTATGTCTTCGGTAGGAGTGTGGATTTATGCTGGTTTCATTATCAAGGAAACCACTGATATTAGTTTCCATTTCCTTTCGGTGTTCTTTGAGCACCGTATTCTCAGTGAAACATTCTACAAGCAGCAATTTGAGTTTGAAACCATCTAAGAAAAGGATAGTCAAAAAAAGACATACGAACTTTGATCAAACTTTGCACCAGCAAAGTTTGATGGTCAGGGGCCGATTAGCTCCTCATCGGTCTCTCGGCCACCTACCCTCACATCATCCCAAGCCGAGACGCTCCCTTATCTCGAGCGGGATGAGGCCTATCTTCGGGAAAACTAGCAGGGCCTTGTCCTCGACGGCATAAGCTGGAACGCAAGGGACCGGCCCGTAAGGCGTTGGATAATCGGGGTCGGGAGCCCAGTTGTTGTCGCCCCATGTGACGAAGCACTTCTCAGTTTTCCCTCCAAGGCTTACCTCCTTTATCTCCCTGACGCGGTGAATTATCGGGTATTCATAACCTGGGCGCTTATAGACGATCACGTCGCCAACGTGAACTTCATCTATGTTGTTCTCACTTATCCCCTTCAGGAGGACGACATCCCCCCTGTAAAAGACGGGTTCCATGGAGCCGCTCACCACTATGACCAGCGGCGAGTCCGTGTGAAGGGCCATCTTAAGCCCGAATTGGAGTGCAAAAACTGCTATGAACGCGATTAGGATCCACGCTATGTCCTTTTTCCACGACTCATCCATCTCAGCGCCTCCATCAGAGTGCTTATTCTAGCGGGTATGGCACCTATCGCGGTGCATGTTTCAAGGCTGACCCTTTTCCCTGTTATATCCATATGATAGCGCGCCATCTTAAATATTTCCTTTGGAAGGCCATGCCTTCCAAGGCCTATCAGGAGCAGAAAACTCTCGCCTTTCAAAGCCCTCTCTGAGAGCTCAAGTGGGGTTATCTCCTTTTCCTCGCTCGGCTTTCTAGTGGTCGCAACCGGCGTGCCGAACTGAGGGGGAAAGCCCTTCTTCGGGAACTCAAGGAGGTGGAAGCGGTTTCTCTGGGCGAGCTCGAGGAGATACTTCCCTCCCTCGCCTATGGTCGTGTGACTGGCTATTTCCTCGGCAACATCAACCGGTCTGCCCTCGAAGGGGAATCCTACCAGAGCCAGGTGAAAGCCGTAGGCATAAGCTATTGGCCCGGCTCTGGCTATGGCTCTCAGGTGGGCCTCGTGCAGCTTCCTTGGGTCGTAGGTGTTGTAGAGCGCAACCGTCAGCATGGTTCCTCGGAAAAAAGTGTCCAACAAAGGTTTATAAGGATTTATAGCAGACTAAACATTTAGTATGACCACGCTAGAGGAAATAAACCTGCTTGTTGAAAGGGGCTACTACGAGGAGGCCCTTGCAAAGGTTTACGAGATTGAAGATCCCATAGAGCAGGTGCAGGTTCTCACCAAGATAGTAGTGACCATATACCAGCACGATGGCCCGATGGAGTGGATTCCGAGCATCATGGAGGATGCCATGTACATCGCGAAGAAACTCAGAGACCCTGCTAACAAGGCCGTGGCGTATTCCATAATAGCATCCACCCTCGCGATAATGGAGTACGAAGAGGACGCGATGGACTTCTTCAACCGGGCGATAGATGAGGCGAACGAAATAGAGAGTCCCATAGAGAAGGGCATGGTTCTCTCGACCCTCGCCTATCACCTCGCCATTGCAGGCTATCCCGACAACGCCCTCGAGATCTTCAACATCGCCTTCGATACGATAATCGGGGCCGAAACCAGCTACACCCACAAGGTGGACGGCATACTGAGGATAGGGGATCTTCTTGAGAAGGCTGGAGATACCCTGCCCTCAAACGAGGCCATGGACTTTTATAAAATGGCATTTGACATATTTGACAAACTTCACGTCAATCAGCGTGCGGCGATTGTCGAGAAGAAGATAGAGCTTGCGAAAACGGTTTACGATGTTGGACTTCCACAGATACGTGCAGCCCTGCTCAAAGGGAAAAACCACTACGCACTGGCCATTATAAAGAAGAAGTACAGCGGCGTTATGAGGCTCATTGGAGAGCTCGAAGTTGCCCTGTGGATGAAAAGAGTGAACAACATGGAATACCTTGACGTTGTGGACAAGGCTTTCGAGTGCTGCGAGAGCCCGAGATTCACCGACGTCAACGTCCAGCACATAGCGAGGCTCCTAACCGAGCTTGGAAACCTGAGAAGGGCACTGAAATTCGCAAAAGAAATCCAGAATATCCACAAGAGAAGCGAGGCACTAAAGGCGATAGCCCTTGAGTTGGTCAGAAGGAAAAAGTTCGAAGAGGTAAAAAAGATCATTGAAAGCATCCCAGATCCAAAGATAAGGGAGGAGGCACTCAACGAGATTGGGACCATAGAAGAAAGCCAGTGAGGGGTCCGCATGATATTTGATGCCCATTCAGACCTGCCTGCTTTTGTCTATGACGAGAGGAAGAAGGGAAAAACTCTTGTCCTCGAGGAAAGTTTTAACCAATTCTTTGCCCCGGGCGTAGCCGCTCGAGTGATGGCCATCTGGACAAAACCGGACAGGAGAAGCTCGGCCCTAAGATACGGGCTGGAGGTTCTCAACGCCCTTCAGAAAGACGTCGCGGAGAGCGAGCGCTTCGAGCTTGTGAAAAGCGTCAAAGATATGAGAAAGGCCATCGAGGAAGGAAGGGTTGCCCTCTGGTTGGGCCTTGAGGGAGGAGAGCCGATAGAGGACAGTCTGGATTTGCTGGAGGTTTTCCACCACCTCGGCCTGAGGGTTCTAACGCTCACATGGAGCCTTCGCAATGCCATAGGCGATGGTGTCTTCGAGAGGACAAACGGTGGCCTGACCAACTTCGGCGTTGAAGTCGTCGGAAAGGCTGAGGAACTGGGAATCATCATAGATCTCAGCCACATAAACGAAGCCGGCTTCTGGGACGCCCTAGACGTTACCGCATTCCCCGTTATGGCCTCGCACTCCAATGCAAGAGCGCTATGCGATCACCCGAGGAACCTCACGGACGAGCAGATAAAGGCCATAGCAGAGCGGGATGGAGTTATCGGGGCGGTTGCCATTCCGAGCTTTGTAGACAGGGAAAAGCCAACGCTGGAGAAGTACGTTGATCACATCGCTTATATGGCCGAGCTGGCAGGATACAAGCACGTAGGACTCGGCTTCGACTTCGTGTATTACCTGTCCGGCTGGAGCGGGAGGAGCGTTGAGGGCTTTGAGGACGAGTCGAAGATTCCGGCGCTGCTCGAGAGGCTGAACGAGAACTTCAGCGCGAAAGAAGTTAGAGCGATAACTTTCAGGAACCTCGAGCGCCTTTTTGAAAGGGTTATCGGATGACGGAATCTTTTTATCCTCTTTTTCTCAGCAGTCCGCGGTGAGTCCATGGAGGAGGTCTACTTCTTAACCGCAGGAGACGCGAGAAGGCTGCTCTTCGCTAGAGGCGGAGCGAGGCTTAACCTGGATTTGAGAAAAACCGGGCGCTCATGGCTCATCACCATTGAGGGAGACGAGTTCATATTTCCAGACGGCACGCGCGTTGAGAGGAGCGTAATCGAAAGGATCGCGAGGGACGAGGGGAGCGTTTACTTCGTCAAAAACGGGGGCGTTTACAAGGCGGCAATAGCCGGAGAGCACTACTACAAGCTCGTGCCAACGGTTCCGCCCACGATAGAGATAAACGGCATCAGGATGCACCGGACGAAGGACGTAAACCCCCTCCAAGACACCCTCAACAAAGTGAATACCGTCAAACCCAAGGAGGGTGAAACTGTTCTAGATACCTGCATGGGGCTCGGATACACAGCGATAGAGGCCGCGAAACGCGGTGCTTACGTGATAACGGTAGAAAAGGATAAGAGCGTCATAGAACTGGCAAGAATAAACCCCTGGAGCAGGGAGCTCTTCCAGGGCGGGAAGATTCAGATCATCCACGGGGATGCCTTCGAGGTCGTAAAGAGGTTCAACGACGGGAGCTTCGATGTGATAATCCACGACCCTCCGCGCTTTTCTCTGGCGGGTCATCTCTACAGCGGAGAGTTTTATGAGGAGCTCTTTAGAATTCTCAAGCCCGGTGGGAGGCTTTTCCACTACGTTGGGAACCCTGGGAAGAAGTACCGGAGAAGAGACCTCCAGAAGGGCGTGATGGAGCGCTTAAGGAAGGTCGGCTTCGTCGGGGTAAAAAGGGTTGAGGAAGCGCTCGGTGTAGTGGCGAGGAAGCCAGAGAAAAGATAAAAATCTCAGATGCCTCCAACCTCTTCCATCTCCTCGAAGGCCTCCAAGTTGGTGTAGTAGTCCATTAGCTGGGATATCTCCTTCCTCAGCCTGAAGCTCTTGACTATCGCTATGGCAAATCCTATTATCGATGGCCATGCTAAGAGTAGCAGCAGCTTCCAGTCGGCTATTGGAATCGGCCTCGGGTCTGTGAAGCGGTTGAAGTTCCATATCATGAAGGCTATCATGAGCCAGGCTGTGGAGAAGTTGGTCAGACCACTTCCGCTCTCACCGAGCTTGAAGCCAGGGATGACGTCCTTGGTTATCGGCGGGAGCAGGTTGCTGCCCATGAAGCCAAGCTGATCCTCGAAGACGTGGAGCCACTGGCCTATCATCGCCGCGAGGGCAAGCTCGGTCGCGTGGGCGTAGCCGATGAGCTTGAAGAAGGCAAAGACGACGATACCGATTATTATGCCCATCGTGAGGGAGTGGCTGAAGCCGTGGTGCCATGGCAGGAAGCGATCCTTGACTACGGTCTTGCCCTTAAACTCCGCCTTTCTGAAGGCTATCTCCGGGCCCGAGAAGGAATCCACACGGGTAGGCTTGGGATATGTCTTGATGAAGGGGACACTGACCTTCGCTATCCCTACGCGCCTGTAATCTGGAACTTCACCGCCGATGGCAACACCGCCGGGAGTTACAATCGGGCCCATCTCAACGCGGACTTCCCTCTTCGGCGGGTCGAGGTGTATGAAGAACCGCCTGTAGACATCTCCAGGCAGGCGAATGTTGTGTATCTTGACTATAGTTTCACCTTTCTCGTAGGCTTCCTCTATGGCCTTGGCTATGGTCTCGGCTATGCCCTGTGGATGGGGAGCGTCGGAGACAACAAGCTTTATTCCGTCATCATCAACGTCGACATAGCCAAAGACCAGCATCTCCTTCCCAAAGGCTATCTCACCGAACTCCTCTTCAAAGAACTCGTAGTCTTCCCCGAAGGCCTCTACCGTTATGGTGCCGGTCTCATCTGTAAGCTTGAAGATTATGCTCTTGTATGGCTTCTCGACTGTTTTGACGTTTCCGTTCTCATCAACCATCTTAAAGACCAGCGTATCCTCGCCCCTCTCGACTATTTCGCTGACCTTGCCCTGAACTGCAAAGAACTGGTAGCGGTTTTTCTCATTCAGTTCAGCAACCTTAACGAGTTTTGGTGCGTAGTGCTTCTTGTCGTCCCATGGAGCCGGATCTATTTCGTAGTCCCTCCTGCTGAAGAACTTGCCGAATTTAAAGTCGACGAAGTCGGGGAAATATGCCGCAGCTGCAGCTATGACTGGAATGAGGATGCCCATCCGCAAGTCCGCGACCAGAGCAGGGAAGAAGGTCGCCGCCGCCAGACCGGATATGTAGTGAGTGAAGCCCCTCATTTTACATCACCCCAGGCCAAGCAGGTGCATAACTTCGCCCGTGTGTCCCGTCATACTTATGAGCACCGGAAGAATAAGGCCTCCGAGGCAGTAACTCCTTCTGGTGTTGAAGGCCGCCGCCATCATGCCTATTGCCGTTGAGACGAGGAGCACCACTATCCCCATCGGTCCGGTGAGGACGTATGAGATGATAACCAGCGTTATTGCTACGAAGTAAGAGAGTTTCCTAATATGGACGATGTTGAAGCTCCTCGCAAGGAACTTGGAGATGTAGTAGGTGAAAACGAAGCTTATTCCCGCGCTGAGTAGTATGACGCCTACGGCCGCCAAGTATTCGGAGTAGCTCTTCGGAGTGTATATCGAGCTAACGAGCCATGCCGCCGCTCCCCTCGTGAGCCTGAGGTTGGGCAGGAAGAGCAGCGTGAAGGCCCCGACGTAGTAGATGACCCTGTTAACTCCTTGACTGATTATGAAGGCATCGTCACCGCGCTGGCTCGTCATGTGACCCGCTATGAGCGCTCCCATACCTCCAGTGATTATCGGGTAAACGGCAGCTATTGTTCCTCCAAGAGCACCGCCAAAACTGGCCTTAGCGATGTTGTAGGGACTGCTCTCAATTCTATCGTCCGGCACCTGTTCCAGCATGGGTGGATTGGAGAGTATGTTCAGCAGCACCCAGGACATCCCAAAGAAGCCTATGAACATGGGCGTAAGCCTCGTGTAGGCGCTCGTTGTCGGTAGGAGGTTGGTGTTCATGACGATGAAGCCAAGGATTCCGGAGAGTAAGAAGACGAGTAATCCACCCAGTATCTGCCTCCAAGCCATCCAGAGCCTCTGGAACGGCGTCTTGCCCCTGTCACCTTCCTTGGGCCACTCGCTCATGAACATGAAAAGAACTATGGCGGTGAGGAAGTAGGTGATGTACGGACTGGTCGCCTGGTATATCGGCGGAAGTACCTTCGGGAAGATGAAGAGGGCGCCTATGACCAGTATAAGCGTTCCAGCAACCGCGCCAATGAGGTACAGCAGTACCGCCTCATGTCCTCTGCCAAGGAGGAGGTACCTCTGCGTGGGGAAGAGCAGGAAGACGGCGCTTTCGTCAGCAACGCTGAAGTAGACGCTCGATATTGCACTGACGTAGGCGTAAGCTACTATGGCCCCTATAGCAAAGAATGGAAAGGCCTGGACGGGCATGAGCTCGCCGACCCCGAAGACTGCCACGAGCAGGGCCATGATGTTGAAGATATGGAATCCCGGAATCCATGATATAAGCGAGCCGAAGAGCACTCCGGCCAGCGACCAAATTAAAATATCCGAGAGGGGGAGCATGGTCATCACCTCACTCGACGATTATTGCGTCACTCATGTAGGGGACGACCTCTATGGTACCCTTGTACTCGGTAACGTAGCCTGCTATCCTGACAACCTGGCCCTTACTGAACGTCTTATCGCCCGCGGCGCTCTTCGGTATGAAGATAACGAGCTCGCCGCTACCGTCATCAATGGTGAGCTTGAAGAAGGTACTTCCTTCATAGAGGTCAACGATAGTTCCACTGACGATCACCGTCCTGCCCATGATGTCTGCGCTCACGTCTCCGGTTTTAACCTCGGGGGAAGGCTCTGCCCTGATAACTTTGAGTGAAACCACCATTCCGCTGTCCGTGTCGTAGGTAAGCTCAAGGACGCTCCCAGTTCCGGCATCAAAGGGGTTGGGGAGCAGGTCCTTGCTTACAAGGATGGAGGCACTTCCCGTATCGTCGCTGACGTTCATGATGTACTCGGGCCCCTTGTAGGCAAGGGCATCCCACGTGACCGTCAGGTTGACAAGGCCGCTGGTCCCCTCGAGCTCAGATAAGGTAACGGTTTGAATTTCTCCTTGGGATGATTCAGCCACGCGGATCGCATCGGCGGTGTATACCACTATCTCGGGCTCTCCGTTGTACTCCTCAACGTAGCCCGCAATTAGGACTTTGTTCCCCTTCCTAACTTCGACGCTTCCGGCAGTAGAGGGTATGAACACCGCCACCTCTCCGCTTCCGTCATCGACCATCAGCTTAAGGCTCGTGCCGAGCTGGACTACCGATATTACTGTACCGTTGACGGCAACGGTCTTTCCAGAGAGGCTCAGGCTCACTGAACCGGTACTGATAAGCTCCGCGGGAACGGCCTTCACGACTTCTAGGGCGGTTATCTCCATTGTCGTGGGATCAACGGTGACCTTCAGTTCACTACCTGTTCCTGCCTCTAGAGGATTGGGAAGTAATGTTCTATCAACCACGAGGGAGGCCTTTCCGGTTTCGTCTCTGATGCTCATGATGTAGTTCGGCTTCTCGTAGGCCAAAGTGTCCCACTTCACCACGAGCCAGACTAGCCCCTGTGCAGTCTTAAGGTCCGAGACCGTGACGAACTGGGCCTCTCCGCCGAGTTCGGCTTTCACAACGGCATTCGGAGTGAAGACAACCACCTCTGGCTCTCCTCTGTACTCCTCGACGTAGCCACCGACCTTAACTACGTCGCCGACCTCTGGGACGTAGGAAAGCTCGTTCGCAGTGGAGCGCGGCACGAAGACCGGCAAGTCGCCGACGACTATCTTGAGGTTGCCGCTGAGGTTGGCGACATCGGTCACCTTGCCGATCACGAGCACGAGCTGGCCTCTCATCTCAAGGGTTATCTCCGATGGAGACATCGGTGTTGGCTCCACTGGCTTCACGATTGTCAAGTCCTTGCCCCTCACCTCGGTAGCGCTAACAACGAGTCCCATGACCTTAACCTCGCTGCCTGTTCCCACCTCCAACGGGTTGAGGTTCATGAGTGCTTCTTTCGGAATTGAGACAGTTACACCATCAATCTTGAGGTAGTAGGTGTAGTTCTCGTAGGTGATGCCCTCGAGCGAGCCTGTGAAGTCTACGAGAGAGCCAACATAGCTGTCCAGCTCATCCGCGGTGACCTGCGGGAGTTCGATCTCCGATTCCTCCAGAGGCCTTCCAAGGGCATGTACCCCGTTTCCGGTGTAAACAACAACTTCGAGCTCATTGCGGTACTGGTCGAGGTAGCCGGCGACCTCAACGCCAAGGCCGGTCTGGAGGTTGTCCTTCGTCATGTTGGAAAACTCGGCAACGCTCGCTGAAGGTATGAAGACTACCAGCTTTCCGGTTCCATCGTCTATGTAGAGCTTGAGGTTCGAGCCGATGGTGGCTATCTCCTCGATGTTACCCCTGACGATCACTATCTGGCCCCTCATATCCTCAGTCAGAGCCCCTATTGGGATAACTTTCGGAGCATTGGGCTCGATGACCTCGACGTAGGCACCGACCAGCCTGCCATCATCCCCTATCCTTCCAGCAACCTTAACGACGCTTTCAGTGCCAACCTCAAACGGATCAAGCTTCGCCAACACATCCCTCGGAAGGAGTGCATCGAAGTAATTGGTTCCATCCGTGAGGGTCAGGACGTATCTGCCGCTCTCATAGGAGATTCCGGCAAGCTCACCCTTAACGCTGAGAACCATTCCGATGTAGTTTGACGCTTCAGCAAGCGGAACCTCGGGAGCCTCCTCTATGGGCGTAATGTGGAACTTGTCAATGTCCCTTACGACTATTTCCGGAGAAGAACCCTTGTAGAGGTAGACGATTCCTGGAGCATAGACGGTGTCACCCGTTTTGAGTGTGACGTTGTTCTCCACAAGGAGAACTCGCGGCACGAGGACTGCAACCTCGGACTCGCCAGTATCAACGGTAAGCAGAAGTCCAGAGCTGACGTTTGAAACCTGTGTGACGATTCCCTCGACGGCGACGTAGAGATTGGCCATCTCCGGGGTAAGGGAACTGACTTTTTCAGGGCTATCTGAGTAAACCTTCGAGACGAACTCCAGGCCGTCAAGGTACTGGAGAATCGCGTAGGTGTAGGTCTCCCTTACCCTGAGCTGAACCTCGGCAGTTACGTTGTCCCCGGGGAACGGCACGAGGTTTTTGGCTATCATCTCCTCCGCCAAAGGAGAATAAACCCTGACGTCTATCTGCCCAGTCCCATCATCTACGGTGAACGTTATGGATATTCTCCCCCCAGTATCAGAGACGTAGGGAACACTGACGACGGTTCCGTTTATCCTCACGACGGCGTAGTTCATCAAGTAGCTTCCGTAGACATCATTCACCTTTATTAGCGGTGCCTGAGCTGTTTGAGCAGCCACTAAAAGAACCGCAACGCCAATAATCGAAATCAACAGCGACAGGTATTTAAGTCGAGAGACGTCCAGCTTCTTTTGCTCCTTCAGACCATGATAGTAAAGCCTCTTCTCACTTTCCATTCCAGCCATACCCAGACCTCCGGTTTATTTAACGTAGCAACGTACTACAACGCGTGAATTTTTAACAGTTTCGTGTCAAAGAAATACAGAAATGGGCAGGTGTGGATAAAGAGGAACATAAAATGTAAGGGACTTCTCAAAAAATCCGAACGCCAACAAGTTCCGAGTTGAATTCAGGACAAATGAGACAAAGATAAAAATACCAAGACTTCACTCTAAGCCCTTCAGAATCTTCTCCACATCGAAACCTTCCTCGTACTTCTTGAGCTTCCTCTCGAAGAACTCCACGAAGAGCTTGTAGCGCTTGGCCCTGTGCTTTGGAGAACCCCTTATGCTGTGGCCGTGAGCACCGCGCTTGAATATCGCTATGTAGGCCTCCTTGCCGAGGTCCTTGAGGGCGTGGTAGAACATGACGCTCTGGTCGAGCGGACAGCGGTAGTCCTCCAGCGAATGGATGAGCAGTATCGGTGCCTTAACGTTCTCGACGTAGAAGAGCGGGCTGAGCTTTCTGTAGTTCTCGTTGTTCAGCGGGTCGTCCCCGATTACCTCCTTGTCGAACCAGAGACCTATATCGGAGAAGGCGTAGCTCGTCAGCCAGTAGCTTATGCCGTTCTCACTTATTCCAGCCTTGAAGAGCTCGTTCTGCGTCAGCGCCCAGTTGGTCATGAATCCACCGTAGCTGATGCCCGTTATTCCAACTCTCTCGCGGTCGGCCTGCGGTTCAAGCCTGAAGAACGCCTCGATTCCGTTGAGTATATCCTGAAAGTCTTCTAAGCCAGTCCTTTCAAGGACGCGCAGTGCAAAGTCCTCGTCATAGCCGTTACTTCCCCTCGGATTGACAAAGACAATGTAGTAGCCCTTACTCGCCATCAGCTGCATCTCGTACTTGAAGTAGTGGCCGTACATTCCCTTCGGCCCGCCGTGGACGAAGACTATGACCGGAGCCTTCTCGTCCTCCTTCAGCTCTGGCCTGATGTACCAGCCGTCTATCTCGAGGTCGAGGGACTTAAACCTGAAGTGCCTCGGCTCAAAGGTCCTGAGCCTCTCAAAGAGCGGCCCGTTGTAGTCGGTGAGCTGCTTAAGTTCGCCGTCGTAGAGGTAGAGCTCCCTCAAGCGCGTTGCAGTCTCGATGAGCATCGCAACCTTTCCACCGTCGACGTCGAAGCCCATGACCCAGTGCTCGCCAACGGTTATAGGCTCAACCTCACCATCCCACAGGTAGAGGTTGATACTGCCAGCCTCATAGAGGGTGAAGTAGACCCTACCATCGTCAAGCCTAGCCTGGCCTGTATTCCTGCCGAGGTGTTCATTTATAGCCTTCAGCTCGCCGTCGTAGAGGTAGAGGAAGTCGTGCTCGCTGAGCTTTTTCTTCTCGGGCTTGCCGCGAAGGAGGATGGTTTTGCCGTCGGAATCAACCGCCTGGAAGGAAACCCTCTCGAAGAGTTTCTCCCCATTTCCATCGCGCCAGAGGTAGATATCGGTGAACTTGAAGAAGGCGGGCTTGCCCACCTCACGGTGAGGAACGTTGACGACTATGGCGTTGCCGTGCCAGATACCCGAACTGAAGCGAGGCTTCTCAAACTCCTCGAGTATCTCCTCGCTCTCGGTGTCGAGAATCCAAAAGGTGGTCTTCTCACCGTCGAAGAAGCCCATGTTGTCGAACCACACAGGGACATCGTCCTCGAAGATGAAGTCCTCATCGTCCCTGCGCTTGAAGCCCACAATAAGGAGACGCCGGGAATCGTCGTTCCACTGGATGAAGCGGACGTTTTTAGCCTCCAGAACCTTCTTGGCGCTAAGCGTTTCAACGTCGGCAACCCATATCTCGGAAGTCCTCTTCTCCCCGTTGGGCCTCATGAAGGCGAGCTTCCTGCCATCCGGAGAAAAGCGAGGCATGGAAGCGTTCTCGATGAAGCGCCTTGTTCCAGTTTCGATGTCCTCAACCACCACAGTATTCTCGTACCTATTGTCCTTCATGTTGGCCTTGGTCAGAACGTAGGCGACCCTATCTCCCTTGATCTGGGGGTCGCCCAGGTAAGCAAACTTAGAAAAGGTCTTTTCATTCCATTCGATGCTGCTCATAACGGTATCACCAATTTAGTAGAGAGCCTTAAAAGTATATAAGCCTAACCCAGTGGACAGGTGGAAACATGAAAGATGAGTACGCAGTTGGAATAATTCTCATAGCGGGACTCGCCGTATCACTGGCCTTCAGGACGTACCTTGGAGTAGTCCTCGCTGCAATAGGGATACCGCTCTACCTGGCCTACGTAGCCAGAGAACAGAATATACTGGCGAAGTCGAGGCTCTTCGACAGGGATCTCTTCCTCATGATAGCCATAGCGATAGTAGTGATACTCGTCTTCGACTACCTATGGGATCCGAGGATGGGCCTCATAGCGATGGCAGTGGTGATCCCAGTCCTGGCTCTCTACGCGGACAGACTAAAGGCGAGAAAGAAGTCTCAGAAGGCCTGAGAGGTTTCCGGTTCTCTTATAATTCCTTAGTTCTTTCCTCATCTCGTCTAGAAAAGATCCCTCAACGCTGAATTTTTCCCTTATCCTGCGCGAGATGTAGTTGTCGTTGATGAAGAGCATGGCCATCGCCGATGTGAGGTTCTTGGGCTTCCTGAAGCCGGCCTTCTCGAAGTCTATAAGCCAGACGCGCTCACCAACTATTATGTGCTTTCCGCCCTGTATCTGGCCGTGGTCGAGGCCGAGCCTGTCAAGGAGGGCCGTTTTATGGACTATCTCGAAGAGATGGCGCTTTTCAACCTCAGCGTAGAAGATTATCTCACCCTCCGCGAACTCGCGGATGAGATATTCGATGCCCCCAAAGGTTCCGTAGTCTACAAGCCGAGGGGTTATCTCGTATGGCTCGAGTATCTTGATGATCTCTGCCTCTCTCTTGAAGTTCATCCTCGGGGAATCCGGACGCTGGAGCTTAACTATGACGCTTTTTTCCCCTAACCTGGCTCTGAAAATAAGGCTCGTCGTCCCTTTGGCATAAGGCTTTATTTCGGCCAATCCTAACCCTTCTAGGTGAGAGTAAAAGCGCTCCAGCTGAGCTCTGCTTATCAGGTGGTCGAACATAGGCCTCGATAAGCTTAAATACTCCGCCGATAAAATACTTTTGGTGATAGCCATGGTGACGGCTTTTATTTTGATGGTTACAGCCGCTGGAAAGGAAAGGGAAGTTATGGAGAAGCTTCTCGCCATGCCGGAGGTTAAAGAAGCATACGTCGTCTACGGCGAGTACGACCTCGTAGTTAAGGTTGAGACCGACACGCTCAAGGATCTGGACCAGTTCATCACTGAGAAGATAAGGAAGATGTCCGAGATACAGATGACCTCGACGATGATAGCCATCTGAACCTCTCGATTTTCCTACTTTCGTTTCTGAGAAAAGAAAAAAGGCTCACTTGTTCATCATGAGCCTTATTCTTTCCGCCGAATCCTTGGCCTTGTCGGATATGTTGCTGAGGGTTCTTGCTATGTTGAGGATGTAGAAACCGTCGCCCCAGCTCAGCTCGTTCTCCTTCTCGAAGACGAGCTGCATGAGCCTCGTATCGAGTCCGTCTATCTTACTCTCGACGCTCTCTATCTCCCTGATTATCTCGTACTCCCTCTCAATTTCCTTCTCGGTGAAGCCGCTCTCTATGACGCGGTCCATCTGGACTATAGCCTCGTGGACAAGCTTAGCAGCTTTGATGCTCTCCGTCCCCATCTGGAGGATTATATCCTTAATATCGGCCGGGATTTCATTCGGTCTCTTGATGAGGAGCCACTTGGCGGTGTCTTCAGCAGCGTCGGCAACCTTGTCCTGCATGTGGAGGTATACGAGAACATCCTCCCTCGCGACGGCCATGAGAAGCTTGGAGCTGAGGGAGTCCCTTATTTCCTCCTTTATCCTGTCGGCGACGTCCTCGAGGCGGTCGACCTCGATGGCCACCCTCTCCATTTCCTCGAAGTTCCCCTCGTACCAAAGGCGAAGGGCCTTCTCGAGGGTCTCAACCGTCTGGAGGACCACATCAGCGTGCTTAATTAGAGGCTTGAACGGGCTCTTCGCGAAGAGTTTGGTCCACACCTGCATGATATCACCCCACCACCATAAGCACCTTGAATATAATGGCGCTCACAACGGCCGCTATCGGAACCGTCACGAACCAGGAGATTATTATATCCCTCACGATGTTTTTGTTTATTGCCTTTACTCCCCTAGCCAAGCCTATACCTATGACGGCACCGACCACCGTGTGGGTCGTTGAGATCGGCATTCCGAGCCAGGAAGCCACGAGAACCACCGTTGCAGCGGAGAAGTCTATGGTGAAGCCCCTCGTGTTGGTAAGCTCTGTTATTTTCTTGCCGACCGTCTCCATGACGCGGTAGCCGTAGGTTGCGACGCCAACCGCTATGCCTACTCCACCGAGGACGAGAATCCACCTCGGAACGGGCACCTGCATTCCAGCCAGACCCATCGTTGCGACGGCGTAAACGGCGGCAACAGGGCCTATTGCGTTGGCGACGTCATTGGCTCCATGAGCTAAAGCCACGTAGGCAGAGGTGACCACCTGCACCTTCTTGAATATGCTCTCAACGCCAATGTACGGGTCGCTCGAGGGGAAGCGGACCTTTATGAGGAAGTAGCTGAGGATGAAAACGATTATGCCAAGAGGTATTCCATAGAAAATGACCCCCGTCTTGAGGTCACTCCCGTGGAGAACCTTGATGTAGAACATGGCCCCGATGACCACGAAGGCCATGCCTATCCAGAAGGGAGACCATATCCTCGCACTTCTCACAGGATTTCCGCTTTCGAAAATGCTCTTGGTAAGGGCCTTGAAGATGAAGTAAGCCATTAGGGCACCTATTACCGGGGACAGTATCCAGCTAAGGACGACCTGCGCCATCTTGTCCCAGTTGACGATGCCCAGGCCGGCGTAGGCTATCCCGTAGCCCGCTATGCCACCTATGATCGAGTGCGTCGTTGAAACCGGGAGTCCGAATTTGGTAGCCGCTACCAGCCAAATCGTTGCAGCAAGCAGGGCCGCTATTGAGCCGTATATAAGAACCGTTGGATCTGTGATTTTGTCGGGGTAGAGTATGCCCTTCCTTATCGTCTCTGTGACGCTCTTGCCGAAGAAGTAGGCTCCGGTGAACTCGAGGATACCCGCTATGATCACGGCCTGCTTCGGAGTTATCGCCTTCGCACCGACAGCAGTGCTCATAGAATTTGCGGCATCATTGGCACCGATGGCCCATGCCATCGCAAATCCAAGAACGATGGTTATCAGCAGCCATGGATCCACGCTTATCACCGAGAGAACGCTTCCCCCGAAGATATAAATATCTTGCCGCAGTAGAATATAGTGCACCGCAAAGTTCTATATAGACATAAATAGAATAAAGAGAAATCAGGGTTCAACCTTGACGGGCTCAACCCCAATGCTTCCATCGGTTGCCATGAACAGCCTCGTGTAGTGGTCAAAGCCGCCCTCGTCAGGTGAAGCGTAGAGCGGGGCCCCTGCAGCGCCGGCTACTACGAACTCAGCACCATCCTTCTCGCCGTACCAGAACATATGGATGTGGCCAAAGATTCCAAAGGCATTGTACTCCTTCATAAGCTGAAGGAGCCTCTTTCCATCGGTTGGGTTCATGCCGTGGTCTCCCTCAGGCCTGGGATCAGCGGGCGGTGCATGCATTACTATGACGGGCCTCTTACCCATCTCCTCGGCCTTCTCAAGCTCATCCTGGAGCCAGGCCCACTGTTCGTCGCTCAGGCTGTAGTCGTTCTCGATGTTGTTCATGAAGATGTAGTAGTAATCCCCGAGAACAAAGGAGTAATCTGTCGGACCGAAGAGCATATGATAAATGTTTATTCCCTCTCCCCTGTACTCGTGGTTACCCGGGGCAACGAATATCGGCTTCTCCCACTCCCACTCATCAAGCAGGGCCGCCCACTGGTCAACCGTTCCCGAATAGATAAGGTCACCACTGTCTATGATGAACACAGCATCTTCTTCATTATTGTTTATCTCCTCCATTATTTTAAGGAACACCTCAGGGACCTCCGTGCCGCCGTCCGATCTGTGGTCACCGAAGGCTATAATCTTATAGTCGCCAAGCTCCTTGGGAGCTATGTTGAATGAATCTGCGCTCGTGGTGAACTTTACCCATGTGTTTTCCGCTTCGGTACCCTCCGGAAGCTGGAGGACTTCCGGATTGGTGTTTTCAATGATGTACGTTAGCTCAATGCCCTTGGCATTCTTTACCTCAACAGTGATGTTAAAGCTCAAAGCGTGGATGTAGACGGTAGAGTCGTTCACGTTGCTTATGAAACCACCCTTGACCGTCACGTTTTCTCCCTCAACGACGCGCCAATAGTAGATGAACGGCTCCTTGATCTTGAAGGAGTCAAGATACCAGTGTTCGCCCTCGTCCGGGATTCCGTTCCAATTGTTGTCGCCTATGACCTTAACCAAAACTCCCTCAAAGTCACCCATCCTGACAACATCGTCCGTGCTAACGCTTCCGCCGTTCTTAAGTTCCAGCGCGTATTCAACGGCAGCACCTGCCCCCGCCTTACTCGTTCCGGTGAAGACGTAGTAGGCTTTTCCATCCTGGTTAAAGACAGCGAAGATACCCTTATCCTTGCCAACGAACTTGACGCCGAGCTTGTAGATGATGTAACCGAAATAGTCGTTGACTGTGATGAGAATCGGCTTACCCTTAAGGAGAGCCCTTGAGTCAGCGGGAGAGAGGATCGCGACGCCACCAGTGTAGTCCTTAGCTGGAAGAATCTGAGCGTCCGGGAAGTAGTGCTTGGCCAAATCCTCGTAGCCTTCACTCACGTAGACCTTTGAGACGTCCGCAAGGTTGTACCATCCCGCCAGAACCTGACCCTTCTCATAGCTATCGAAGTCTATGCCCTCTGAAGGCGTAGAAGTTGGAGACGTCGACGTTCCCGTTGTCTCAGTGGTTCCGCTGGAGCCGATACATCCCGAGACCAGCACAATGAAGACGAGCAGGATTGCAAAAGTGGCTTTCTTCATGGACTTCACCTAAGAGGAGATTGACACACGGCCTTAAAGCCCTTTTGATTCGCCTTTCTGACCCACCATATTTAAATATCCGTTCACCCAAGAGAATGGGGTGATATCATGTTCGTCGGACACTACACCGAGGTGCCCGAGAAAGACACCGGTTTTGAGGGAGTGACCATCAGATGGCTCGTTTCCCCGAAGCTCGGGGCCAAGAACTTCGCGATGAGGTATTTCGTCCTCAAGAAGGGTGCTGAGATACCCCTCCACAGTCATGACTGGGAGCACGAGATATTCATCATGAAGGGCGAAGGAATAATAACTAACGGGAATGAAGAGCACCACGTTAAGGCTGGAAACTTCCTCTACGTCCCGCCCAATGAGCCCCACGGCTACAAGGCACTGAGCGAAACCTTCGAGTTTCTCTGTCTGATTCCGGTCAAACGGGAAGCCATTCCAGACGACGAATGGGCCTAGCGGCGCTTGTAGTGATAGACCTTTATTTTCTTTCTCCTAAGGAGTTGAAAATAAGCTTTTCTGGATTTGGGGGGGATTGGGGGTTCTTCAAGAAACGCCCATGCGAGGTCATATGCAAGGGAGGCTACGAATATCATAATGAGACCGAGGATTATCAGCGGGGTGTGGTACCAGATGACGCCGATTTTGGGGATGACGAGGAGAGGTTTGCCGATGACCTGCTCGGGATATACCACCCATGGATCAGGTCTCTCACGGTTGTCTCCCTTAGTAATGTAATAGATCTGTCCGTTTTCATCCGTGCGGATTTCGGCAACCCTGTGAAGGATTCTATAAGTGGAGTTTCCAATCTCGATGTTGTATAGGATAACATCACCAACGTGAACATTGTGAGAGGGATACGTAACAACGAGGTCGTTGGGATTGATGTTTGGCTTCATTGAGTCAGTAAGGATGACAACGTACTGAAAGCCGAAGATGAACTTAAGGACAACTACTAGGATGACGAAGAACAGGAGAAGGTAAGTCAAAATGGAAAGGATATCACGGTGCTTAACATTCATTCAGAGCCTCCTAGAGAGTTCATGAACCCTGGTAGACCACATAAACAGTGTCAAAGCTGCTGAGGGGAACACCATCAGCGCTGGCTCCGTTGGTGAATGTCACAGTATAAGTACCGCTTCCATCAAGAGTAACCTGGCCCCATGCAACTAGAGTCGTGCCGCTGTAGAGCTTGACGTAGAGGGTTCCAGCTCCGGGATCAGTGGTTATGGTAACCGTTGCACTGACTACGTAGTCCGGATTGTTGGCGTTAAGGTTCCAGGTGACATCGGCCGTGGTGACAGTGCTAGTGATCGTCTTGCTTCCCTGACCAAGCTCCTGAACGTTAACTGTAATAACAGGCACAGCAAGCGCGGCACCAACCAGCGTCAGGACAAGCGCCAGCGCGAGTGGGATTAACCTCTTCTTATTGTTCCTCCTCATGGGACTTCACCCCTACTGACTATAGCCTTGTGGCTTTTGGTTGAATGAGATATATAAATAGTTTTCTAAAACAAACCATGTTGGTTCACTGTAGGATATTGTAGGTTCCACAAATGAACCACAAATTTATCGTATGCACAACAATTAATATTGTAGAATCTGCAAAAAATACCTCAGTGTAAAACAGTGCCTTTAAGATATGTGGAACCTGCCCAAGTGACCCTGGCGTTTATCAGTTCTCCTGGTGCCCCACCATCAAGTATTATGTCTTTGTAGTTGAAAGTCCTGCCCTCCACCCCGCCCTTTTTGCCCTCACCGTGGATGAGAACCTCAATCTCCCTTCCAACGTAGTTCTGGTTTATCTCGTAGGCGATCTGGAGTCTGAGCCTGTGGAGCAAGCGAGAGCGCTCCTTGACCTTCCAGCCGGGCAGCTGCTTCCATTTGGCAGCTATCGTTCCAGGTCTCGGCGAATAGCGGGAAACGTTTATCTTATCAGGCCTCACCCTCTTAACCAGTTCCACTGTGTTCTGGAATGCTTCCTCGGTCTCTCCAGGGAAGCCGACTATGATGTCCGTGTTAAGGTTCAGCCCGGGAATCTTCCTTCTGAATTCGTTAACTATCTCCTCGAACTCCTCAACGGTGTAAGTGCGCCCCATTCTCCTCAGCACTTCGTTGTCCCCGCTCTGAACAGGCAGGTGGAGGAACTTGTAGACTTTCTCGTCCTGATAGGCCTCAATCAGCTCGTCAAGGAACTTTATTGCATGATTCGGGTTCATCATGCCGACCCTTATCCTGAACTCTCCTTCTATGGACGTTATCTCATCGAGAAGCTCCGCCAAGTTGGTCCCAATATCGAAGCCGTAGCAGCCAGTGTCCTCGCTGGAAAGCTGTATCTCCCTGTATCCGCGCGCCAAAGCCTCTTTGACCCACTTAACCACGAGTTCAGGTTTGTAACTCTTGAGAACCCCACGAGCGAAGCGCGTTGCACAGTAGGTGCACGCGTTGAGGCAGCCCTCGCTTATCGGAACCACGAAGGCAACGCCACTTCTCCAAAGGCGGGGAAGCCCAAGCTTGTCAAGACTTCTCTCGCGCCAGCCTTCAACACTCACCAGCTTTCCGTCGCGCTCGGCAAGGTCTATTGCCTCAGCTATTCTGTCTATGCTCTTTACTCCAAGTATTCCAGAAACGCGAGGGTCTATTATATCAGGGTTGACGTGTGTGAGGCAACCCGTAACGATGACTCTTTTACCAGAATCAAGGAGCTCTTTTATGCGCTCCCTCATGTGCTTCTCGGTAGGGTCCTTTACGGCGCAGGTGTTCACAACAACGTAGTCAGCACTTTCCGGAGTCTCCACTAACTCATAGCCCGCTCTAAGGAGGATTGCCTCCATTATTTCGGCGTCCGCTTTATTCCTGGTGCAGCCGTAGGTCTCAACGTGAACCTTTATCATCGCACTCGCCTGGGCTTGGGGGTTTAAAAAGCATGCTGGTCAGGTCTGTGGATACAAAATCAAAAAACATGAATAATGAGTTCCAAAAGTATAATAGTAAGAGGGAAAGGAAATCAAATAACCTCTCCAAAAGCGAACTTTCTCTTGACTGAGTTTATGACGATCTCAACCTCGTCGCCGACCTGAGTGTTCGGGACGAAGATAACGAAGCCCTTTATCTTGGCGATACCATCACCACCTTTTCCAAGGCCCTCGATCTTAACTCTATACCTTTCTCCAACCTTAACAGGGGCTTCGTAGCCACCGTCAAATCCATTTCCATACATATCTAACACCAACTCTTTCAACTTTTGGTACCCTTTGGATGGCTCCAGAAGAGCACCAGGTCTATTTAGTTTGATACTTTATAAACCTTTGGGCAGTTCCAGCGAGTTACCTTTGCCAAAAAAGTAAACAAAAATGTTTGAGACACCAAAACAAGCTGAAAAAAGTGAGATTTCGACCGAAGATTCCGTTTTAAACCTCAGGTTCAGAAAACGCTTTTATCCATAAACCCATTAGTTTAGATTAGGTGGAGTGGATTTCATCTGGAGGTGATAATTTGAGTGAGATTACCCTCAACAAAGTGTGCCGAATCGCCGGTGAGGCGAAGCTCGTGCTGTATGAAGAAAACGGAACAGTTCAAGATGCACTCTTCATCGCCACTGCCCCAATTAGGGGATTTGAGAAGCTTGTAGTAGGCAAAAATCCACTTTTCGCGGTCGAAGCTGTCATGAGAATCTGCGGTCTCTGTCATGCGTCCCACGGTATAGCGATGAGCGAGGCCATAGAAAATGCCATTGGAATAACACCGCCAAGAAACGGAATACTGATGAGAGAAGCCCTCGGCCTCGTGAACAGGATTCAGAGCCACATGCTCGAGTTCCTCATGGTTGCTGGGGACCTGCTAATCGAAGAGAAACGGGAAGAAGTTCTGTTCCAGCTCATGGACTTCCACGCCAAGATCAGCGACTACCTTCTCAAGATGGGAGGCGCAGCAACACATCCCCCAAACCTCACCGTGGGAGGAATGTTCTCTGTCCCCAAGTGGAGCGTCTTCAACAACCTCAAGGCACGCCTTCCAAAGCTGACCGAGCAGTGGGAAGAGATAGCACATTTGCTGACCGATGAGGACATCCAGACAGAAGTTGCTGATGAACTCAGGGAGAAGAAAGCGGAAAACAACTACCTGGTAAGCAGCCTGTTCTACGGGGACAGGTTCAACATAAACGCCGAGAGAATTGAGACAATGCCCTATTATGAATACAGAAAGGACAACCCCCACTCAAAGGAGTCCACCACACTCATAGCCTTCTACGGTGGGGAAAAGGTTGAAGCTGGCCCAAGGGCAAGGATGAAAGTTTACCGGGAGTTTACAGATTCTTCCCTCTATGGCCTTCACACCGCGAGGGTTCAGGATACAACGCTGGCACTCATTAGGCTTGAAGAAATCCTTGACAGCATAAAGATGGACGAGCCATTCAGAACGAAGAACATAGTTTTCGGGCCAGGCAAGGGTGTTGGAGTCTACGAGGCACCAAGGGGAACACTCATCCACTTGATCGAACTTGGAGACGAGGGCAGAGTGGTTTCCTCCAAGATAATCGTTCCCACAATGTTCAATATTCCCGTGATGGAGGAGATGGCAAAAGGTCTGAGCGTTAAAGCGGCCGAGGCCGTTATGCGCCTATATGACCCATGTATTCCATGTACGACCCACGTTGTGAGGTTGGGGGGATGATTATGGAGAAGCTTAAGGTTCTTCATGTTGATGTAGGGGGTTGTGAGGGATGCAACGTCAGTATCATTCGCGCATATCCAAAGCTCATGGACTTGATAGAGCTCGACATATCATACCTGCGGAAGGATGAGTGTAAGCTCGACGAGTACGACGTGGCGATAATAACCGGTGGAGCATGTATGAACGAACCAAGGATTCTTGAAGAGCTGAAGGAGATAAGGGAAAAAGCTCACACTGTGGTGGCCTTCGGTTCGTGTGCAACCTTCAGCGGGATATTGCGCTTCTGCCGCGGCGGGCAGGAGCCAAGGCCCGACCACAGAAACTTCCAGCCCATAAACAGTGTGATTAAAGTTGATTACTCCATCCCTGGCTGCCCGCCAACACCGCAGATGCTCCAGTCCTTCTTCAAGTTCTACATCAACGGTGACGAGAGAAGGCTGAGGCTCTTCAAGGTGAGTGCCGACATAAAGAAGCTGAGCGGCTTTGACCTGATAGACGATATAGTGCTTACGGGCCTCTGCATAGGTTGTGGTGCCTGTGAGCTGTCGTGCCCGACCAACGCAATCAAGCTGATAGACAAGAGGCCTAACCTCGTTCAGGAGAAGTGTATCCGCTGCGGCACCTGCTATATAAGGTGTCCGCGCGCCTCACAGATTCTGTCCATGGGTGGTGCGAGATGATGAGCGTTTCAGAAAATCTTTTGGGAAACGTCTTTGGAATTTATCTTGCGCGGGCAACCGATGAGGAAATCCTCAAAAGAAAGGTTGCCAGTGGCGGTGCGGTTACAGCCCTCCTAGCCTACGCCCTGGAGAAGGGCCTCATAGATGGCGTTGTAACGGCCAAAAGGACAGAGGGGTTGGAGGGTCAGGCGGTAGTTGCGAGGACGAGGGAAGAACTCCTTGAAACTGCCGGAAACAAGTGGAGCATAGTGCCCTTCGCCTCCAGGATGAAGGCCAAGATAGAGGAGGAAGACCTAAAGAACGTTGCCGTGGTCTGCCTCCCCTGCCAGGCCCAGTTCTTCGGCCAGATGAGGGACTTCCCACTCCTGGAAAGTGATTTCGGAGAGAGGATAAAGTACATCGTCAGCCTCTTTTGCATAGGAACATTCGCATTCGAGGCATTCCTCAACTACCTCAGGATGAAGCACGGCATAATGGCCCAGGATATCAAGGACATAGTCCTTAAGGGAGACTACCTGGAGATATACCACGGTGATTCAGTGCTCTCACTGCCGATAAAAGAGGTTTACTCGTACCTCCAAGCCGGCTGTCTGGTCTGTACGGACTACACCGGAACCTGGAGCGACATCTCGGCCGGTTTCGTGGAGAGCGAGAGGGGATGGACTGTCCTCATAACGCGCAACCTTAAGGCAGAAGAACTCGTTAAGAGCGCCGAGAAGGACGGATACATAGAGCTGCGCGACGGCTCCCCCGTGATGGGAGAAGTCCTCAAAGCGGCCAGGGAAAAGCTTGCGAGAGCGCAGAAGAACATGATGTATCTGCTCTGAGGACAACTTTTCCATTTTCTCGCTATCCTTTTGGAAGGTGGTTGAGTTGATAAAGAAAGTGAAAATTCTCAAGTGGCAAGATGGGCTCGTTCCTACAGAGGACTACGTCTGCGTCGAGGAGACCTTTGAAATCTTCGCAGTACACGAAAAGGACGAAGAGTTTCTCGCCGAACTTCCTGCTTCACCCAACCAGCTGAAGGAACTTGGAGCCGGATTCGTCGTGTGCGGGGGCTATGAAAGACCGGAGGACATAGTTGACGTATGGGTTGAGGGCAAGGAGATTTACGTGAAGTTGAAGGATACCCCCGCCACGGGCGAGCTGGTTGTGAAACACACCCCCTGCGGCGACCCCTACAGAATGAAGGAGGGCAGAATTCTCAGCAGGAAGGGCGAGGAAGTCAAAATAACCCCCGGCCTCGTATTGAAGATATCCTCCACGATGACAACGCTGGCTGAGACGTGGAGAAAGACAGGGGGCACCCACTGGGCGGCCCTCTTCGATTTGAACGCCAATGTCGTTGCCTTCAGCGAGGACATAGGCAGGCACAACGCCGTCGATAAGGTCGTAGGATACGCCGTCCTCAACGGACTCGACCTTGAAAGGCTTATCCTGGCATCGAGCGGCAGGATGCCATACGGCATGGTAAGAAAGGCAGTCAACGCGGGCATTCCAGTAGTGGTGACGAAATCACCGCCGACGGACAAGGGCGTGGAGCTCGCCAGGGAGCACGGGGTAACCCTAATAGGCTTCGCGAGGGGAAGGCGCTTCAACGTGTACTCCGGGGAGCATCGATTATTGTTCTAAGACTTATTCCTATTTTGTCCTAACTTCCCTCGCCCTAAGGGACAATACCTGATGAACGGCCAAACATGTCTATTAAGGGCATTCTTAATTCAATGTTCTACGTTCATAAATGACCTTAAGTGATCTTGTTTACCCCAGTATTTGGCAGTATACAAACAGACTTAAAAAAAGCCTTCTGAGGGCTTTATTTCGCTGTTTCTCAATGGACATAACCTTTTGTTAAAAACCAAGCTATTTAAAAAGTGTTTTAAGCCAAATAGAGAACTATTATTGAAAATCAAATAGCGTACAGTACACCATATAGAGTACATTGGCGACCAAAAATGTCCCCCAATGTGGAGGTGTGGAGAATGAGTGAAAGGCTCGTCCCCGTGGTCTGCCCCTACTGTGGTGTAGGGTGCAGGCTATACATCAGGAGTGTTGATGGCTATCCCGTAGGCATAGAATACGCCAAGGACATCCCCAACATCTCAAACGAACTCGGAAAGCTCTGCCCTAAAGGCAACGCCGTCGTTGAGTACCTCCTCGCAAAGGACAGGCTCAAAAGACCCCTCAAGGCCAAGGAACAGGGCAAGTTCGTTGAGATAAGCTGGAGCGAGGCAATAAAGGAGGTTGCCGAGAGGCTCAAGGCTTATGCCAAGGACGACCCGAACCAGCTCATGTTCTTCGGCTCTGCGAGAACATTCAACGAGCCCAACTACCTCGTCCAGAAGCTGGCCAGGATGCTCGGCACCAACAACGTTGATCACTGTGCAAGGCTCTGCCATGCACCGACTGTCACGGGTCTCAAGGCTGTTTTCGGTGCCGGCGCAATGACCAACACCTACAAGGACATTGAAGAGGCAAACGTCATCTTCATTATCGGCCACAACTACGCTGAGACCCACCCGGTTGGCTTCCGCTACGTCCTTAAGGCCAAGGAGAGGGGCGCTAAGGTCATAGTCGCTGACCCGAGGTTCACTAGGACGGCCTGGTTCGCCGACATATTCCTACAGCACTACCCGGGAAGCGACATTGCGCTGATAAACGGTCTCATCCACGTCATCATCAAGGAGCGGCTCTACGACGAGAAGTTCGTGAGGGAGAGATGCGTTGGCTTCGATGAAGTTGTGGCAGCCGTCGAGAAGTTCACACCCGAGTTCGTCGAGAAGGTAACCGGTGTCCCGGCGGAACTCATCATTGAAGCTGCAAGAACCTTCGCGACCGCAGGAAAGGGTGTCATAACCTGGGCCATGGGTCTAACCCAGCACACCCACGGAACTGAAAACGTCAAGCTCCTTGGAACGCTCGCGGCCATCTGCGGTTACCAGGGCAAAGAAGGTGCCGGCTGTTCCCCAATGCGCGGTCAGAACAACGTTCAGGGAGCATGTGACATGGCAGCCCTGCCGAACGTCTTCCCAGGCTATCAGGCCGTCACTGATCCTGAAAAGAGGAAGTTCTTTGAGGAGTTCTGGGGTGTTGAGCTGAGCGGCGAAGTTGGACTGACAACTGTGGAGGCTGCCTACGCGGCCGACAAGGGCAAGGTAAAGGCCTACTATGTCATGGGTGAGAACCCAGTCATAAGCGAGGCCAACGCCAACCACGTGATGCACACCCTCGAGAAGCTCGAGTTCATGGTCGTCCAGGATATCGTCCCGACCCCAACTATGGAGTATGCAGATATAGTTCTGCCGGCCGCGGCCATGCTCGAGAACGAGGGTTCTCTGACCAATACAGAGAGGCGCGTGCAGTGGAGCTTCCAGGCGGTAAAACCACCCGGAGAAGCAAGGCCCGACTGGTGGATTCTTAGCGAGGTCGGTAAGGCCATAGGTTTTGACAAGACCGGATCCGGTGGATTCGTCTACAATGATGCAGCCGACGTTCTCAGGGAAATCAACGCCTGTACTCCGCAGTATCGCGGTATAACCCCAGAGAGGCTCAAGGAGAACCTTGCAGGACTCCACTGGCCATGTCCGAGCCCAGACCACCCAGGAACGAGGGTCCTCTACAAGGAGAAGTTCCTCACTCCCAGCGGAAAGGCCAACCTCGCGGCCGTTCCGGAGTACAAGGGACCAGTCGAAATGCCGGACGAAGAGTATCCGTTCCTCCTTACGACCCACAGATACGTCGGAATGTACCACACCGCAACCATGACCATGAGGAGCTGCGCACTCAAGAAGCGCTGGCCAGAACCCCTCGCCGAGATACACCCGGATGACGCAGTGAAGCTCGGAATAAAGAGTGGAGACTGGGTTAAGGTCGTCACAAGGAGAGGAGCATATCCGATTAAGGCAAAGGTCACCAGGGCTGTCAAGAAGGGCGTAATAGCTGTCCCGTGGCACTGGGGAGCAAACGTCCTCACCAACGATGCCCTCGACCCGGTAGCAAAGATACCGGAAACCAAAGCCTGTGCCTGTAACGTCGCTAAGATCACAGAGGAAGAGGCCAGGAAGCTCATGGAGAAACTCCCACCACTCATACCCAAGATTGAGGTCGTTAGGGGGTGAATTAAATGGCTAGAAAGACAGTCTTTATTGACTTTTCAAAGTGCATCGAGTGCCGCGCCTGTGAGGTAGCTTGCGAGCGCGAACACAGTGGAATGTCATTCATCAGCGTCTTTGAGTGGCAGGAAATGGCCGCTATGGCCCTCAACTGCCGCCACTGTGAGAAGGCTCCCTGTGTTGAGGTCTGTCCAACCAACGCCCTCTACCGCGACAAGGATGGAGCAGTCCTGCTCGCTCCACAGAAGTGTATCGGCTGTCTCATGTGCGGCATAGTCTGTCCCTTTGGAATACCCGAGCTCGATCTCATCAACAAGATAATGGGCAAATGTGACCTCTGCGCCCATAGGAGAGCCGAAGGAAAGCTTCCAGCCTGTGTTGAGACCTGCCCAACAGATGCTCTCATCTACGGCGACTTCAACGAGATAGTCAAGAAGAGAAGGGAGAAGTTTACGGAGAAAACCATAGAACTCGCCAAAACTGCAGAGCGCATCCCGCTGACGGGGGTGTGATATCATGGAAGAGCTTTTTATTCTTTCCTTTTCAATTCCGCTGGTTGGAGGCCCTTTACTGTTCAAACTCGACGGTAAAAGAGCGGATTACTTCATGCTCATCACTGTCATCCTTGCCACAATACTCAATCTCGCGGGAGTTTATGAGTTCTATTCCTCTGGAATGCCTACTATACACAAAACTCTCGTGAGCTCCACAACCCTCGGTGAGGTCTACGGTCTCTTGATAGACCCAATGAGCGTGTGCGTTGGCCTGGTTGTGATAACAGCCGGACTGCTTTTTATGATCTATGCAAAAGACTATATGAGCCCGGAGAACAAAGAGCACCCAGTCTATGAGGATAAGGGTAGGTTTTACGCTTGGATGGTGCTCTTTATCGGAGCAACACTCGCATTCATTTACTCCTCGTCGGTTCTCCAGCTGCTGATATTCTTCGAAATTATGAGCCTCGCCTGTTGGGGTGTAGCAGGCTATTATGGAAGTAAAAAGGCCAAAAGGGCAGCATATAAAGCGTTGCTTGTTACCAACTTTGGAGCGGTGATAGGTCTATACACCGCGGTAGGTATAGGAATCACACACCTTCACGACCTGAGCATATTTTCATATTCTGGCCTCAATGACAGCCTTAAACTCGTCGTTTTTATCGGGGTTATGATAGCTGCTTTTACCAAGAGCGCCCAGTTTCCGCTTTATTCATGGCTCCCAGATGCAATGGTCGCCCCAACACCTGCTTCAGCCTTCCTCCACGGTGCAGCGATGGTTGAGATGGGTGTGTACCTGCTGGCCAGATTCATCCAGTTCATGAATCCCATACCCAAAGAAGGATTTTACGTCATGGCAGCCCTCATCATCGCCACTCAGATAATCTGCATCCTGATGTATCCTCTCCAGAAGAGCGCGAAGAGGCTGCTCGCCTACTCAACAATAGCAGAGTCTGGATTGATGTACGTGGCCCTCGCGACGGCAGTCCTCGGGTTGCAGGGGGGACTTCAAGCTTCAATGTTCCAGCTATTCAACCATGCCTACATCAAAGGTCTCGCTTTCCTGACGGCTGGAACGTTCAGCTACGCCCTGGGAACCCTTGAGATGGACAGGATAAAGGGCCTCATTAAATCCCCTGTGGTCGGCTACAGCTGGACCTTTGCCCTGCTTGGTTTAGCTGGCGTTCCACCATTCGGCGTGTTCTTCGGAAAGCTGGGAATACTCAGCAATGCCAAGGCAATGGAAGAGAGCGTCCTCATCATTGCCATGTTTGTTTTACTTCTCCTCGACTCAGCAGTGTTCCTCATGGTGTCTCTGAAGAGGATACACGGCATGGTCTTCAGCGAGGGCGGAGAAGAAGTCGAAATTACACCACTGATGAAGGCTGTGATGGTTATCCTGCTCGTCCTGGCCATGCTGGCCCCGTACATAGCGTATCCACTGATCGTCAAAGTGGGGTGGTGAAAAATGTTCGACGTAACGCTCACTCTTTCACTCGATAGAACTGCAGTGTTCTTCGTACTCAACGTCGCGATACTCGGCATAGCGGCGCTAGTTGCATCGTTCAGATACATGAGGATATACGAGTTCAAACCAAAGATACCCTACTACCCAACGCTCGCCATCTTCATAGTCTCGATGCTTCTCATCCCAATGGTCCAGGACTGGCTCAGTTTCCTCTTCCTCTGGGAGATAATGACTCTCGCCTCATACTTCCTGATAATCTACGACTGGCCGGAGGAGAACGTCAAGAAGGCCGGCTGGAAGTACTTCGTGACCATGCACCTCTTCGACACATCTCCCCTCATGCTGGCAGTGACTATGTACTACGCCTTCCATGGAACGTTCAACTTTGGGGTCATAACGGAGTACAGCAATGCCATAGTCGCCCTCTTTCTCCTGGGATTTGCGGCCAAGGCCGGCCTCTTCCCGCTCCACTTCTGGTTACCGGACGCCCACCCGGCCGCACCGAGCCCGGTCTCAGCCTTGATGAGTGGTGCCATGGTCGAACTCGGCCTCTACGGAACCATCAGGGTTCTCGATGCTGTGGGATGGAGCGTCGCAACCTGGATAGTTTATCTCATCGGCACTATGGCAGTGCTCAGCATGCTGGCTGCCATATTCAGCTACGCCCTCCAGGACGACGTCAAGAGGCTCTTCGCATGGTCCACCATCGACAACATGGGCTGGATGTATCTGCTCATCCTGGCAGGCCTCCTCGGCGTTTCAGGAGTGGAGAAGGGCGTTGACTACTACGTCGTGGCACATGGACTCGCGAAGGCGGCGGCGTTCATATCAACGGGTGCCCTCCTCTACGTTTTCGGTACGAGGAGCCTGAAGAAGGCAAAAGGTATTACGAACACTGACAGCCTCACCGCGGGACTCATGATGGCCTCAATATTCGCCCTCGAAGGTGTTCCACCCTTCAACCTCTTCATGAACAAGCTCAATGTGATAAAGACTCTCCTGACGGTCAGCCCGGCCCTGGCATACTTCACGGCCCTTGAGTGGGTGATAGCGTTCATACTGTTCCTCAGAGTGGTTCACGCCTACATCCTCAGCGAAGGTGAACCAGAGGCCAAGAGAAAGCTTGCTGGAAGCATAGCCCTCTCCGTGATAGTCCTGCTCATTCTCTCCATGGTAAGCCAGTTCGTCTGCGACTACATATGGGTGAGGTGGTGAAGATGGAGGGACTCTTTACGCTCGCCGTCATCCTGTATTTCCTCTCCATACCCGCAGCGTTAGCCCTCAAAAGGAGCTTCAAGGCTTCAATCAGCATTGGCCACATACTCACGGCTCTAGCCTCCATAGCTCTGTTAGCCTTTACCTTTGTGTCAATACCAGATATCCTCAGCGGGAAGGCCATAGAATTCACATATGACTTAGGAGTGGCCCAGATTCCGTTCCAGATTGATGGGCTCTCGCTGATAATGTGCTTCATCTTCGGCGCCCTCGGACTTGCAGCGTCAATATATTCCCCGAGATACATGGCAATCTACGAGAAGTCAGGCAGAGGCTGGATGTACATAACCATATATTCAGTGTTTATGCTCTCCATGATACTCATAGTAACAATAGCCAACATGTTCTGGTTCATTTTCCTCTGGGAGGTCATGACGTTTACATCGTACCTCCTGACGATCTGGGAAAGCGACAAAGAGGATGTCAGAAAAGCCGGCTGGAAGTACTTCGTGACCATGCACATAGTGAGCACACTGCCACTGATAATCGCCCTCGCCCTGCTGTATGCAGACGTTAGCTCAATCGAGGGACTTAACTTTGAGAGTCTAGCGGCCTTAAAACTAAGCCCAGTATTCTACGCCCTCTTCCTGATAGGCTTTGGAAGCAAGTCAGGCGTTGTCCCGCTGCACTTCTGGGCCCCGGAGGCCTATACGGTCGCCCCGAGCAACGTCTCCGCTCTAATGGCTGGAGCACTGGAGAAGGTCGCGGTCTATGCCCTGATAAGGACTACATGCTTTATCATGAAGCCAAACGAGACTTTCGGATATGCAGTTGCCCTGCTTGGAACAGTAACCCTGACAGTTGGAACCCTCTACGCGTTGAAGCAGACCGATGCCAAGAGACTTTTGGCCTACCACAGTATCGGCCAGATAGGCTACATCTGGCTCGGCATGGGCGTTGGGATAGTTTTCATAGCCAGGGGAGATATGTACTCAGCCTTCGGAGCCATAGCCCTAGCATCAAGTCTGTACCACCTCGTTAACCACACGTTCTTCAAGGGACTGCTCTTCCTGTCGACGGGCTCAATATTCTACAGAACCCGCAGCAGGGATCTCAACCAGCTGAGAGGTCTGGCTAAACTGATGCCCTTTACGGCGCTCTTCACATTCATAGCCGCAATGTCAATAGCTGGAACTCCTCCGTTCAACGGCTTTATGAGCAAGTGGATGATTTATCAGTCAACGTTCCTCTCGGGCAACGGCCTGATAGTGTTCTTTGGAGTGATGGCCCTCTTCATAAGCGCAGCAACGCTGGCTTCATTCATCAAGTTCTACACAACCGCATTTGGAGGAGAACCTACTGAGTTTACGAAGGATGCTGAGGAAGTTCCATCCCCTATGCTCATCGCCAAGGGCTTCCTGGCTTCACTCTGCATCCTCCTTGGACTGGTTCCAAGCCTCATCCTGCCGATACTGCTTTCGCCAGGGGCAGCCCTAGCCGGTATAGATGTCTCAGGACTGATGGACACAAACTACTGGCTTGTCACGATTAAAGCTCCGCTTATGCCGACAGGGGCAGAGAGCTACTTCAAACCGCTACTCTTTGCGACACTCTTCGGCGTGATCTTCCTCGGCATGTACCTGCTCTTCCCAATCTCAAAGAAAACCTACAGACCCTGGACCCTCGGTGAGCCCGTGGCGATGGAGCACTACAAGTTCAAGGCGATAAACTACTACGAACCCTTCGAGGAGTACATCCACCCGCTCTACCACACCGGCCACGTTCTCAGCGAGTTCGGATCTGCCCTGATTGGCGCAGTCGCCAATGCGTACGTCTCAACAACAAGGGCCCTCCACAGAGTATGCGATTCTATAAGCAAGAGTGTGGCCGGGATCGGAAAAGAGTACGAGAAGAAGTGCCCCGAAGTCTACCTTGACGAATACTTTCTTGCCCCACTGGTCAAGATAGTGAGGGTCTCAGGAGTGCTTCTAGATGAGGGATTCATGAGGCCAAATGCAGCGTTCACAATAGCCCTGGTAACTCTGGCGGTTATACTTGCCCTGATGGTGCTGTGAGGTGGTGAAGATGACGCTCGAAAAGATTGCATTCGCGGCCCTTTCACTGATGATAATCATCCTCCTTCCGCCCCTCCTCGACGGAATAAGCAGAAAGATCAAGGCTACCGTCCAAGAGAGGCAGGGGCCCCCCGTCTTCCAGACCTACTATGACCTCTCAAGCCTGCTCTCAATGGAGCCGATCCTTCCAACGGACAGACTGGGCTTCCTCATAGCTCCCTATGTGGCCTTTGCTTCAGCAGTCTCAGCCGCCCTGCTCCTCCCCTTCGGGAACTTCGTCCCAGTGGCCTTCACAGGGGACATCTTCGTCTTCCTCTACGTGCTGGCGATATTCTCGATATCGATGATGATGGCAGGCTTCCTCGTGAACAACACCTACTCAAACGCGGGTGCCAACAGGGAGATGATGCTCATCCTCAGCGTGGAGCCGATACTGGGAATAGCGATAGGCATACTCGCGCTTAAGACCCACTCGCTCAGCGTGAGCGGGATTCCACTCAACCTCAGCCTCACACCCTCCGTTGTCCTCGCTTTCATCTTCCTCGCCTACGCCGTCTATACTGAGTGCGCCTTCATACCCTTCGACATAGCCGAGGCCGAAACGGAGATACTTGAGGGTCCACTCGTCGAGTACAGCGGAAAGCTGCTTGGAATCTTCAAGTGGGCCATGCTGATAAAGCGCGTAGCCCTGATATGGCTGTTCGCGAGCTTCATAGTCATTCCAGTCATGAAGGGGTTCGTCGACATCACGACGCCCTACGGTGGTGCAGTAACGCTCGCGGCACAGCTGGCACTCCTGGTGATCTTCTACGTCATGTCGGCCATCATAGAGTCAACGACGGCCCGTATGAAGGTAATCCAGGCCATCAGGCAGAACACGGTGATATTCCTTGCGGGAATAGTCGCGCTGGTGATAGCTTCCCTGGGATGGTGAGGTGGTGCTCATGTCTGAAGTTATCAAGTTTAACGAGGCTCTGAAAAAGAAGCGCGTACACAGGGGAGATGAAAAGGCCAAGGTAACGCGGGAGTACTTGGATGAGATTATCGAGAAGTTCGGGGAGAAGATAAGGGACGTCAAGCAGGCCGCTTACAACCAGTGGATTATAACCGTCGAGAGGGAAGACCTTCCGGAGATAGTCCTCTACTTCCTCAACCACCCGGAGTGGAAGGAGACCCAGCTCTCATCGATGGTGGCCACCGACGAGAGGCCCCTAAACGGCAAGTTCAGCATCACCTACTGGCTCAGCGTTAACGGAAAGGCGGGTGACTTCTATCTCGGCGTCAGGGCTTACCTGCCGGAGGACGACCCGAGGTTCACCTCGATAGCGGCCAAGCACAGGGGCGCGAACTGGTACGAGAGGGAAGCCATGGAGATGCTCGGCCTCACTGCCGAAGGCCACCCCGACCCGAGGCGGCTCGTCCTTCCGGACGACTGGCCGTCCTGCGTCTACCCGCTCAGGAAAGACTTCCACTACTCGAACAGCCCGCCGGGGGAGAAGTTCTACCCCTACAAGGAACCGAAGAAGGACGAGATAGTCGTCCCCTACGGACCGTATCATGTGGCCCTTGAAGAGGCAGCACACTTCAGGCTCTATGTTAAGGGAGAAACCATAACAGACGTTGACTATCGCGGCTTCTACGCCCACAGGGGCATAGAGAAGATATCCGAGGGAAGGCTAACCTACGACCAGGTCTGCTTCATAGCGGAGAGAATATGTGGAATCTGCGGCTGCACACACTCCACAGCCTACTGCCAGGCGGTTGAGAACGCCGGAGGTATAGAGGTTCCCGAGAGAGCCGAGTACATCAGGACGATAGTCCTCGAGATAGAGAGACTCCACAGCCACCTGCTCAACTTTGGAATAGTCTCCCACCTCGTTGGCTACGACTACGGCTTCATGAAAGCCTGGAGGATAAGGGAGCACGTGATGTGGCTCGCGGAAAGGCTGACGGGCAACAGAAAGACCTACGGAATGCTCCTTGTCGGCGGCGTTAGGAGAGACCTTCTGGAGTACAGAAAATCCCTGATAGAGGACGTCCTCAAGAAGATAAAGACCGAGTTCAGTGAGCTCGTCGATGAGGCAATCTCAACGAGCACCTTTGTGAAGCGCCTTGAAGGAGTTGGGGTTCTGCCCTACAAGGTCGCCAAGGAGTGGGACGTTGATGGACCCCTTGGCAGGGGCTCCGGAAGGGACTTCGACGTGAGAAGGGACCACCCGTACGCGGCCTACAAGTACCTCGACTTCAAGGTCCCAGTCTACAAGGAGGGCGACGTTCTGGCGAGGGCCCTCGTCAGAATAGAGGAAGTTTTCGAGAGCATCTGGATAATAGAGCAGGCCCTCGACCAGATGCCCGGAGGAGACATTCTGGCGGAGTACAAGGAGATACCCCCGTACTCGGAAGCGATAGGCATGACCGAGGCACCGAGGGGCGAGAACATTCACTACGTCATGACCGGCGAGAACAACAAGGTCTACAGGTACAGGGCCAGGGCGGCAACCTACAACAACCTGCCGGCTGTTCCCGACATGATGCGCGGCTACACCATAGCCGACGCCCCGCTCATAGTGGCGAGCATAGACCCCTGCTACTCCTGTACGGAGAGGGTTCAGGTAGTCGACGTCGAGAGCGGGAAGGTTAGGGTTCTCAGCGAGACGGAGTTCAACAAGCTCTCCATAAAGGCCTCAAGGAGGGTCTGAGATGGCCGTGACGCTGAAGTACCCCTTCGTGAAGCTTGAGGCTCCTCCGGAGTACAGGGGAATTCCACAGATAGACGCGACCCTCTGCATAGGCTGCGGTGCCTGCGTTAACGCCTGTCCGCCAGATGCACTCCTCAGGATAGACGACTACAACAGAGGAGTTAGAGAAATTGTCCTCGATGTGGGAAGGTGCATCCGCTGTGCTCGCTGTGAGGAGGTCTGTCCCACCGGAGCGATCAAGCTCACGAACCTCTTCGAGGCCGCTTCGCCCGACAGGATGGACCACGTGGAGGTTGTTAGGCTCAGGCTCGTGAAATGCAAAAACTGCGGCAGGTACGCCGACTTCACTGAGAGGCAGGTGAGAAAGGCCCTCCAGATTCTCCCCGAGGAGATCATCGAAAGGGAAGCTCTGGAAGAGAAGGTCTGGATCTGCAGGGACTGCAGGAGGAAAGGGACAGTTGATGGAACCATAGAAGCCAGCAAGGAGGTGGTTCTATGAGCGGAAAGCCGAAGCTCCGCTCCATATGGGTCTTCCACCTCAACACCGGCTCGTGCAACGGCTGTGACATCGAGATAATCGACGTGCTCACACCGTTCTACGACGTCGAGCGCTTTGGAATCAAGCTAGTTGGCTCGCCGAGACACGCTCATGCACTCCTCGTCTCGGGTCCGCTCACGAGACAGGCCTACTACGGCGCCAAAGAGACCATAAAGGCGATGCCTCCGGAGCCAAGGGTAATAGTCGCCATCGGAACGTGCACCTGTAGCGGAGGGATATTCTACAACGGCTATCCAGTCTACAGAAGGCCCGAGAGCGGCAGGGAGGGAAGCGAGTATCCACGGAGGGGAGGTATAGCGGAGCTCATCGCTGACTTGAGGGACGAGGGCGAGAAGGTCGGTCCGGTCATCTACATCCCCGGCTGTCCACCGAGACCGGAGGAGATAATCTACGGCATAGCACAGCTCGTGGGACTCGTCGAGAAGAAGCTCAGCTATCAGGAGTACAGCGACGAGCTGGTTCCCTTCAAGCTCCCAGAGGGGCCGCTGGAGGAGCGCATCAGACTGACCCTTATGGAGAGGCTCAGGCACCTCGTGGGATACCTCGACAGGGAAAAGATCCTCGAGGATTTCATGGGGTTCGTTAAAGAGGCCGAGAAGAGCGAGAATCCCAGGGAGGAGCTGGCCAGGCTCGTCAAGGACTACGCCGCCAAATGCGGGGACGTTAGACTGGGCTTCTGTATGATGCTTCTCGAAAGAGAGTACTGGAGGGTCAAAGATGCCCTGGATGCTGGTAAAGAGTTCGTATATTGGGTTTAAGACCTACCTCGCGGGTGCTCTCTCCCACACGGAGGGAGACTTTGAGGTAGAGGAAGTACTCGGGGAGATAAGCCTTCAGACAGCCCATCTGCTCAGAAAATCCCTCGGACGGTCATACTTCACGCTCGCCGATGCCCCCCTGATTCCCTTCGAAAAGCTGGATGAGGGGGATAGGCGGCTAATCTTGAAGGCCCTCAGGGGCCTTAGGGAGAATGAAAGGCTCAAAATAGAGAGGAGGTGAATTGGATGGCTGAAGCAAAGGAAAAAATCCTGTATGGGGTAGATACAACCTTTGAGGCCGTAGCAAAGAAGGCCACACCAAAGTTCAAGACAACCCCAGGTAGGCTGCTCTTCGCCGGCTTCATGGCTGGTGCCTTTATCGCCTTTGGTTTCCTCCTGGCGGTGGTTGCAGCGGCTGGCTACAGCCCGAAGCTCTTCCCAGACACAGGCAACATATCCACCTTTAAGATACTCCTCGGTGCGGTCTTCCCGGTCGGCCTCATAGCAGTCATCTTAGCGGGAGCCGACCTCTGGACAGGAAACGTCCAGTTCCTCAGCTCGGCTAAGGCGAAGGGCTACGCCGACTTTAAGTGCGTCCTCTACAACTGGTTCGGAAGCTACGGTGGAAACTTCATAGGCTCGATATTCCTCGCGCTCCTGGCCGTTCCGCTGACCGGACTCTTCGGCCACGTTGGAGACCCGAACACCTTCGGCCAGGTCACGGTAGGCATAGCCACCGGCAAGGTCTCGAAGGACATACTGGCATTGTTCTTCCTCGGTATCGGCTGTAACTGGCTCGTCAACGTCGCAATATGGCAGTCGGCCAGGGTTCAGGACGGTGCCGGCAAGATACTCGCCATATGGTTCCCGATCTTCGCCTTCGTTGCCATAGGCTTCGAGCACGCCATAGCCAACATGTGGGCCATTCCAGCGGGCATACTCCTCAGTGACTACGCCATAACCTGGACCCAGTTCTTCCACAACGTAATCCCGGTAACCTTCGGTAACGCCATTGGCGGTTTCCTCTTCGTGGCCTTCTACTACTGGTACCTCAGCCACCCCGAGCTGACCACTGACCGCCTCATCAAAGAAATCATTGACTTCCTTATCGTTTTCATAGCCTTCTGGGCCGTCGCGGCGCTCGTCCCAGCGGGAATCGGCATAGCCCTCGATCAGGCCCTTGGCAAGGGTGCCATGTACCTCGTCCCGCTGGTGCTCTCGGCCTACTACATCGTCGGTGCCTTCGTCCTCTACAAGAAGGCCAGGCCGGCCTGACTGCTCTTTCCTTTTTTCCATCCATCGTGAGAGGTGAGAAAAATGCTCGAAAGCACGTTCATGACGCTCATGAAGCTCATCATTCCCCTCTACATAGCCGCGTTCGTCATCTATGCCGTTAGGGCCTTTAAAGGGCCGAGTATTCCGGATGTTATCCTCGCAGTAGACTGTATGAGCTTTGATATCGCAGCCTTTATGGCCATCCTGGCAGTCTACTTCAAGTCCACCTTCCTCGTGAGTGCGGCCATAATACTCGCCCTCTGGGCGTACCTGCTGGACATCTACGTCGCAAAGTACCTGGCGAACGGGGAGGTGGGAGCATGAGCGAGATACTCTTCTACCTTGGAGCAGTCATGATAATCATCGGCGGCATCTGCGACCTCTTTGGAGCCATAGGCCTACTCCGCTTCCCCAACTTCTACGTCAGGCTACACGCTGCAACAGTTGGAACGATTGGTGGGGCGGTGGTTCCCCTCTTCGGTGTTGCCCTGCTTGCCCTCGGTGCGGACTTCCTACCCCATAGGTACGCCATCGCTGGGGCCAGCTTCATCACGGGGATAATCGTCCTCCTCGCAGCGCCAGCGGGAGCTACTGCACTAGCCTACGCCGCCCATAAGGCCCGGCTCGTGGAGTGGAAGCCAAAGGTCGACCACCTGGCAGAGGTGAGGGGCGATGATTGAAATCCACCTGCTAATCTTAGCTACCGTCGCAGTCCTCGGCATGGTCTTCTCCTACCTGGCCATCACAGAGAAGGACCTGCTCAAGGCGGTCGGATTTTCCGCCGTACAGGCCATAGCCTACGCCATAGCCTTCTACATCTTGATGGCGCCGGACATTGTCCTGGCATACGTTGCCATAGCAGTAGGAATCTACTCTGCCCTGCTCGTCTTCGTGATAAGCAAGACCAAAAGGTACGAGGTGGTGTGAATGAAGCGCTTGGTCACGCTCATCCTCCTGCTCACCGCGGTCATCACGCTGGCCTACGTCTTCCAAGTCCCCCAGCCAGAGGACGTCAAACCCCTCGGTGAGTTCTACCTCGAAAACAGCTATTTCGGGGATTACTCTGCCAGGAGCCCTGAAGTTGTTACCTCAATCCTCTGGGACTACCGTGGCATTGACACGCTCTTCGAGACTGCAGTGTTCTTCCTCGCAATAATAGGCAGCC
>NZ_SNUN01000049.1:0-255 GCF_012027535.1 Thermococcus sp. GR5
CGTCCACCACCATGTGGACCGGGGCTATGTCCTCGTAGGCCGCGGTGACCGGGTTGACGAGAGGTCCACCAACAGAGATGAGGACGTCGTTGGCGGTCAGTTGGGCGAAGTCGAACTGGTCAGCGAGCACTGACTTGGTTCTGACGTCAATCGGGACGGTGCGGGCTATGTACTGGGAAGTCGAGAATGCATCTGGCGTTCCGAGGTTGTTGAAGATAAAGTAGACCGTGTCGGCGTTGGCGATCCTCTCCGAAT
>NZ_SNUN01000050.1:0-255 GCF_012027535.1 Thermococcus sp. GR5
AGGACGTTCCCCACACGGTTTCTAACTCTGGGAGCCTAGAGATGGCGTTCCTTGTTATTAAGGTGGTGTGAATGATTAGAGGAAACCCGGAGATATTCAGAAGGCGTGTGGAGAGGTTCCAGAAACTGCTCAGGGAGAACGAGATAGATGGGGCTGTCATAAGGACACTCTCCAGCTTCATCTACTTCACCGGCACCAAATGGCTCCGTCCGAGCCTCTTCATCCCTGCCGAGGGCGAACCATTAGTTTACGTTG
>NZ_SNUN01000051.1:0-255 GCF_012027535.1 Thermococcus sp. GR5
TGCATAGGCCTGGTCTAGCCTGCCGACTCCATAGCCGACGACACTGGCGTTGAAGTCACCGTAGTCGTTGCTCACGGTGGCCTTGACGGTGACGTTTGAGGGCTGGGCAACGTCCTTGAGTATGAGCCCAGGCTCGATGGAAACTGAGGTCAGGCTGACCTCAATCTCGTACTGGGAAGTGTCGTAGCCGCTGAGGTACTTGGTGAATATACTAGAGTAGGCAGTTATCTCCCAGGTGCCCTCGACCGGGTTGGG
>NZ_SNUN01000052.1:0-249 GCF_012027535.1 Thermococcus sp. GR5
CTCCCGAGATTGCCCGTGAGGCTGAAGTGAGCCACGTTGATTACTTTACGTTTTCCCGCATGATGGTGAGGAAGCGCGAGCTCATTCCTGACAGAGGCATAAGAGTTCTCTCTGATGATGTCTCTCTCTACGTCTCTTCCTCTTCTAGTGAGCTCATAAGGGCCGTTGTTGAGGGCTTCATCGACAGTCCTATCCTTCAGATAGGCGATGCTACCTTCATAACTGAGGATATAAAAATTTTGAAGGAGC
>NZ_SNUN01000053.1:0-248 GCF_012027535.1 Thermococcus sp. GR5
ACTCTGCGATCATGGGTTCCATGCCTGAGGATAGGGATTTCAGCATAGATGTTATCAAGTTCAAGCCCGTCCGGATACTCGTTAAGGACACATACTATCGTGGCTCTCTGATGATATTCCGCTATCGTGGCTCTCTGATGATATTCCGCTATCGCGGCTCCCTCGAGATAGCTCGCTTCGGCTATGAGAACGGCTTTGGAGAAAAAACCAGATATGGCTTTGGTATGGTCAAAGTGATTGACGAAGAA
>NZ_SNUN01000054.1:0-239 GCF_012027535.1 Thermococcus sp. GR5
TTGAACTTAAGGCCGAACTTGATTTGGGCTTGGGTCATGACCATGAGGTTTGTCTCGTACCTGTTCTGACCACCCCAGCGCTCCACCGTAATACCCAGCTCTTGAAGATCATTAACGTACTCCTCCACCACTGCCTCAGGACCACCTATTATTATGACCTCATCCGGAGCGTAGCTCATAATCTCAGCAGTTACGTTCGGATCGTAAACACCCCACGTAGTCATCACAACAACCGCACC